>CAYXPO010000559.1:0-3450 GCA_964466925.1 uncultured Nitrospirales bacterium | reverse complement strand
ATCACGGAGTTCGGACTGGCCGATCCAATGTTCAAGGGCGCGGGCGGTGGCGATGGTGATGCCCTTGGAGGCGGCGGCGATGCCGAAGGGGGTGGCTTCGAGGGTGCCATCGGGATGGCTGGCGAGGGTTCCTGCGTCAACGCACCGGTTGACTGCGCCCCGGATGCGGAAGGCGATTTCGTCGAGGGGGTAATTTTCGGCCCAGACCCATTTCCCCGACAGCGTGCTTTCGAGGAAATCGAGCAGTTCTTCGCTGGTGCGGCAGAAACGCGAGGCGGTGAGCCGTAGCACGTGGTTTTCGAGGGACTCTTTGGCAAGGCGCGGGTCAATCTGTTCGCGGTCGCCTTCGATGTAGCGCCGCCAGAAGGTTTCGTGGTCGAAGGGGGTGGTGGCGATCAGGATGGAACGCCCAAAGGTGTGGCCCGCCCCGTAGCGTCCGGCACGCCCGCTCATGTTTTCATATTCCGCGCGGAGGATGGGGGTTTTCCAAGGCATGCCGAGGCGTGGATCGTAGCGCCACTTGTCGGAACTCAGGAAGACATTCTGCGCGGGGAGATTCAATCCGACCGCAAGGGTGCTGGTCGAGACCAAGATTTTGACTTCGCCGTCCCGGAAGGCCCGCTCCACGACTTGACGTTCTTCGGGGGCGAGATCGGCGTTGTGGAAGGCCACACCGTGGGCGAGGGTCTGGAGGAGGGCGCTGCGGGAGCGGGTGGATTCGAGCAGGCGCAGGGCGGCGATGGCTTCCGTGGCGGACGGCAGCCCGGTGCGCCCCGCCAGAAGTTCCGCGCCCCGCCGGGATTCGTGCTTGGCCTTGACGAAAACGAGGCAGGCCTCGCCCCGTCCGGCCAAGACCGCCAGATTCTGCGTGAGCGTTTCCCAGGAGGAATCCGAACAGGCGTCCACCAGGGTTTCTTCGCCTTCCCCGCCTTCATTGTAGGTGCGGTAGCGGAACTGCCCGCCGTGGAGCACGCCGTAGCGGAGTTCAACGGGGCGGCGTTCATAATAGACCAGGCGGGCCTTCATCCATTCGGCCAAGCGGTCCGCCTGGCCGATGACCGCCGAAAGCCCGATCAGGCGGCATGCCTTCTCACGCGCCTGTAGGATGCGCGTGAGAAGGAGTTCCGCCATGGCCCCGCGATCCGGGTCGGAGAGAATTTCCAGTTCATCCGCGATAATCAGGTCAATTTCCTCGAGCCGTTCCGGGCGGCGCACCAGCAATTGCGACAGCTTTTCATACACCGCCACGGCAATCGAAAAGTTGCCCTCTTCGAGGTCGTGGTCGAATTCACGGTGGTCCCGGCTCGAAACCACCACCTTCAACCCGTACCCCTCGTATTTTTTCTTGAAGTCCAGGTATTTCTCTTCCGCCAAGGCCTTCAACGGCACCAGATACACCACCTTCTTCCGCCGCAGCGCCGTCTGCAGCGCCGCCATCTCGCCGATGAAGGTCTTCCCGGAACTGGTCGGGGCCTGGATAAGCAGGTTCTCTTCGCCGAAGAGACCGAAGCGCTTCACCGCCATTTCCTGAAGCGGAAGCAGGGTTTCGCTCTCGCGTTCGCGCCAGAGCACAATGATTTCCGGGGGCACGCCATACCGAAGCAATTCCATCATTCGCATGCTACACCTCCTTAAATGATCCAATACTTAGTATACTGAAAATTTTTTCAGGTGTCAAGTGCTTTTTGCCTCCTTGACAGAGGAATGCCCGCGGAATCGGAAAAATACCACACGGCGGAGAACCTTACCTAAGGAGGGGGGCGTGATGGTGTACGTGAAGAATTGAACGGACCGGTGGCGGCCAGTTCCCGAACACGGTACGCTCAATGTGTCGAACAGGCGCTTTGGGGCAAAGAACGCCCCTTTGGAACTGGACGCCGTTTCTGGGGGTGTCATTGGGGCAGGGTGTTTTTATTGCAGGTATTTGCCCATGCCACCCGTCATGTTGTGCTTTCCCTGCCCTGATGTTACTGCTATAATGCGTCTCAATCTGCTGGAAATGTAGCGGAATCGCCTGGGCGGTCTTGCTGAACGGGCGGCTCATGAAAACCATTGCGGGAGAGATAGAATGATGGGACGCATTTTTTGTTTTGGTGTGTTGCTATCGCTGGTGGTGCCGCCGCTGGCCGCGGGTGCTGCACCGGGACCGGTGGATTTTGGCACGGCGGGGGAACCTGGCTTTCATAATTTTTTCGGCAAGGTGGAACTCGGGGTGAAGGTGTTTGACGGGGTATCGTTTGAACTGAAGGACGCCATGGTCCGGGTGCGGCCGGGAAAACAGCAGCGCCTTGAATTCCCGCCGGTGACGGGCGCGGGCATTCATTTCCTCCATTTCACGGAGAACGCCGGGGATCGTATCGGGGCCTATACGCTGGTGTATGCGGACGGTACGCGGGTGGAGATTCCGCTGCAGACCGGGCTCAACATTCATGATTGGTGGAAGCCGGGGAATCTTGCCTTTGCCGGGCTGGCGCACACGGATGCCTTCAAGACGGGGGAAACCACGGAACAGAAAATTGGATTTTGGCGGTTCTCGGTTAAAAATCCGCATCCGGAGGCACCGTTGACCGCACTGGAGATCGCCAATGCGGATGGATTGGTCACAATCAACCTGATCGCGGTTGCGCTTTCCGCCACCTGTGATGAAAAAATCGGCAATGTGCCCGTGTGGGTGGTGGGGATGGACGAGGAAGTATTCCTTCTGGCCGCGCTGAATCAGCCGGGGGTTGTGGCGGGCAAGGAGAAGGCCTGTGCGCGGCTTGCCCAAATCGGCACGAAGAAGAGTATTCCTGCGCTGGCGGAATGCCTGAAGGACGAGAAACTGTCGCATGCGGCGCGCCTGGCGCTGGCGGCGATGGCGTATCCCGAAGCGCACGAGGTGTTGCGTGAGGCCCTGGCTTCCACCTCGGGAACGGTCAAGGCGGGTATTATTGAAAGCCTGGGCACGAAGAAGAAATCGAAAGACGTGAAACTGATTGCGCCGTGTTTGAACGATGAAAACCCGGCCGTCGCGATGTCCGCGGCGATTGCGCTGGGCAGGATTGGCGGAAAAGCCTCCGTTCATGTATTAAAGCCTTTTGCCAAGAAGAGCACGGGCCGGTTGCAGGCGGTTGCCCTGGATTCGCTGCTGCGTTGCGCGGAGGCGTGGAGCGGAAACCATAAGCGGGCGGCGCGCGCGCTTTACAAAGACATTTATAAAGGTTGGCCCGAAGGGCCTGTCGGAAAAGCGGCCTACAGCGGCATGATCATCACCGGCGGCAGAAAGGCGAAATCCCTTATCGTGTCGGCACTGCAAAGCCAAAACCCGGTCCTCTGGGATGCGGCATTGCCCGCGGTGCGTGACATCGCCGGAGCGGACATCACGGCAGCCTGCGGCACCCTGCTGGGCCAAGTCCCCAAACTTGGCCTTCCGGCACTCATCGGCGTCTTGGGGCAGCGCGGCGATAAAAC
>CAYXPO010000558.1:0-3735 GCA_964466925.1 uncultured Nitrospirales bacterium | reverse complement strand
ATGGTGGCGGTCGCCACGAACCGCACCGGCGTTCCCTCGAGCAGGTCCCGGTTCACCTTGGTGATGGACCGCACGAGGAGCGCCTCGGCATCGAGGAGCGACTCCCTGGAAATGACGCGTCCGGGCAGTGTCACCACCTCGCCCAAAGGGCCAAAGGCTTCGCGCACATACGGGATATTTTCATCGGCTATGATCTTCATCCGCCAGACACTTTCATGTCCTCATCCGCATGGTTTCTTATTCTTTGTCACGAAATGCACGAAACACACGAAAATTATCCGCTTTTTTCCGGCCCAAAGCATTATTTCTTCCACGGGGGCGTATCGGGCAGATATTTTTCGAATTCGGCGATGCGAGCGGCTTCATATTCCCCGGCATAGGTGCCGCCGAAGAAGCGGTCCAGGCCTTCTTCATAGAGGCGCTGCCAGGAGGCGTCTTCTTCTCCGGGGTTTATGGGGAAGAACAGCGCGTTATTGGCGCGGGCGGCTTTCATGTCGCCAAAGGCATCGCCAATCATGAGGATTTTCGAGCCTTCGATGCGGTCCTTTGCGGCGTATTCGATATGCTGTCCCTTGGTGCCCATTTCCTGTCCGCAAATCACAAACACATGTTGCGCCAAGTTCTGCTCCTCCCATTCCCGCACCAGCGCCTCGGTCGGCGTTTGCGAACACACCATGATGTCCGCCCGGTCGCAGGCCCGTTCGATGCTTTCCCGGACGTAGGGGAAGGGGGGAAGGCCGCCCTGCACGATATCGGCCACGGACACGTTCACCGCTTTGCTCCATTTCAGGGCAAGCTGCATGTCCGCTTCGTCCAGATGCTCCTTGCAATAGGCTTCCAACGCGGGATTGCCCAGCTTGGTTTCTTTTTCGATCCAGCGGCGCAGATTCGGCACTTCGGGCGCTTTGAAGCCGCGTTTCTGCACCTTATCCCAGCCGTTCAAGAGATCGAAGGTCATGGTCAAAGCCGGGAACCGGTTCACGCCGCGCCATTTGGAGTACAGGTTCACGAATTCGGCGGCGTCGCGCGCGAACTTGGATACGGGCTGGAGGCCCCAGAATTTGATGATGTTGGGGATGAAACACTCTTTGTGCTTGATTTCCATCGTATCGAAGGCGCAGCCGTCTGAATCAATGGCGATCAGGAATTCGTGTTCGGGTTTGCGGTTCTTAATACGTTCAATTGCGTCGCTCATGAAAAAACTCCCATGTTTTGAACTGTGTTATACACCCGAAAAGGCCGAAAACCCTCCATCCACGGGCACCACAATGCCCGTCACGAAACGGGAGGCGTCGCTGGCCAGCCAGAGCGTGGTGCCGATGAGGTCTTCCGGGGCGCCGTAGCGCCCCATGGGGGTATGCCCGAGGACGGATTTGCCGCGCGGGGTGGGTTCACCGGTCTTTTCATCCATCATAAGAAAGCGGTTTTGCGCGGTCAGAAAAAAGCCCGGGGCAATGGCATTCACACGCAATTGGGGGCTGTATTCCTGCGCGAGATGGACCGCGAGCCATTGGGTGAAGTTGCTGACGGCGGCCTTGGCGGCGCTGTAGCCCGGTATGCGGGTCAGCGGGCGGAAGGCGTTCATGGAGGAGATGTTGATAATTGAGCCGCCCTCGGGGTTCTTCAGCATCGCCTTGACAAACACCTGGGACGGGATGACGGTTCCGCCAATCAGGTTGAGATCAAACACTTTTTGCAGCGCTTCGGAGGGAAGATCAAAGAACGATTGATCCGGCGAGGTGGTGGCGCCTTTCATATTGCCGCCCACGGCGTTGATCAGGATGTTCACGCCGCCGAAATCCGCGAGGATGGCGTCGCAACAGGCTTGAATGGATTCTTTATTGAATACGTCCATGGCATAGCCTTTGGCCGTGCCGCCTTGGTCAATGATGCGTTGCGCCACGGCATCGGCATTCGCGGGGATCAGGTCCGCGATGGCCACGTCCGCACCCGCCGCGCCCAAGCCTTCCGCAATGGCCCCGCCCAGCACGCCGCCGCCGCCGGTCACCACCGCCACTTTTCCGTCCAGACAAAACATCTCCGTTGCATTCATGGCGTACCTATTGTCCTTTCACGACAGAATAAAGTCCTGTATCTTGTGCACCAGATATTGTTACTATGCTGTGGTACAACCCGTAGAAAACACGGATTGCATGAGGAATGGTACCATATTTCATGGCAGGCGTTGAAATTACACAAAAAGGAAGAAGCGGTATGGGGCGTGTTTGGCTGTTGTTGATGGTGACCGGCCTGGCAGGGGCCGGAAGCATGGAAAATGCCCTGGCGGGAAATGAAACGAACGCTGATGCGCAGGCGCTTGAACAGATGACCCTGCACATTATTCCGCAATCGCATATTGATCTTGCATGGTGGTGGCGCTATGCGCCGGAGACGCTGGACGTGGTGGTGCCGCACACGCTCGAGACCGCTTTCGGAAATTTTGAAAAGTATCCCGGCTATACGTTCACCTATCTGCAAGTGCCGGCGATTGAGCCGTTGGAGGAAAAACATCCGGACCTTTTCTATAAACTTCGGTATTACGCGCACAGTCCGAAGGCCATGGGGATGCGTTTGCCCAATCCGCATGCCGGGGGTGCCGGAGGCCGCCTGGCCATCGGCAGCGGCTTGTATTGCGAGGTGGATGGGAGCATTCCCTGCGGGGAATCGCTGGTCCGGCAGTGCCTGTATGGGAAGCGGTATTTTTTGAGGGAATTCGGCATTGATGTCCGGACCGCGTGGTTCCAGGATGCCTGGACGCATCCCTGGACCTTTCCGCAAATCCTGAAAAAGAGCGGCATGGATTCCTACATGTTTACCCGCCCGCGTGGGCAAGGCGAGGCCATGTTTTGGTGGGAAGGGCCGGACGGAAGCCGGGTTTTTGCGTACAAGCCGTTCCAGGAGGGGGGTGAAAAACTCGCGGCGCAGGAGAGAATTGAGGCACGGCTGCTGGACACGCACCGGAAGTATGGGGTGAAGGATGACATTTCCCTGTACGGCGTGGGCAATCATGGCGGCGGCGCGATCCGGGAGGATGTCGAGCGCATGAATCATGCCATGGATCAGCGGGCGAAAAGGAAAGGCATGGAGCCTGTCCCGCCGAAGATGGTCTTCAGCACCCCGGCGGCCTTCCTCGAAGCGGTGCTAAAAGAGCCGCATGATTTTCCCGTTGTCAAAGATGAACTTCCCCCCACCATCCGGGGCGCGTACACCACGCAATCCGAGATTAAAAAAGGGAACCGCATGTGTGAGAACCTGCTCTTGACGTTGGAAAAATTCGCCGCCCTTTCCATGCGGTTGGGACTGCGCGCCTATCCGCAAGACGCCTTGTACACCGCGTGGAAGAACGTGATGCTCAACCAGTTTCACGACACCATTTCGGGCACTGACATTCCGCCGTCCATCGAGGACGCCCTGAAACGGTATGCGGATGTCGCGTCTTGGGCGCGGGGTGAACTGGACCATCAACTGCGCGCGTTCTGTACGCATATTCCGACCAAAGGCACGGGGACGCCGATCATTGTGTTCAATCCCATGGCCTGGGAGCGAAGCGATGTAGTCGAAGTGGTGCAGGAGGTTTCAGAACCCGTGCGCGCCGTTACGCTGCGGGACAGTGCGGGAAATCTCAGTAAAGCCCAGCGGGTGGATAGACGGAAAAACGACAACAAGGGGGAGAGGCTGCATTACGTCTTCCTGGCGGTAAACGTCCCGCCACTGGGCGATAAGGTCTTGTGGGCC
>CAYXPO010000557.1:0-3746 GCA_964466925.1 uncultured Nitrospirales bacterium | reverse complement strand
TCTTCCCCGCAAGGCTCGCCGAGCCCACATGATACGCAATCGCATCGGAGGCCAAGGCGGCGGAGAAGCCTGCGAGCCGCGCCCGGAAACACAGGTCGCTGTCTTCGAAATACGCGACGAAGGTTTCGTCCAGCAGGCCAACCGTGTTGAAGATTCGGGCATGATACAGGCCGGCGGCGGCGGACACGCCAAAAATCGTCCGGGGAAAACGGAATCCGGCGCGCGGACTCCGGAAGCCGATACTTTCCGGACGGGCATTGACCCCCATGCGGTCGCCGGCGCTGTAAATCGTTTCCGGCGAATCTTTCCACAGGATCAGGGGCGCGATCATATCCGCATTGGTTTGCATGGCCGTGGTTAGAAGCTTTTCCAGACAATCAGGTTCCAGGGTAACATCGTTGTTGAGCAGAAAAATCCATTCGCCTCGGGCCGGGCGTATCCCCGCATTCACTGCTTTGGCAAAACCCTGATTGGCCTCCCGCCGCTCCACCTTCACCTTCGGGAAATCCCGTTGCAGCATCGCCACCGTATCATCCGTGGAACCATCATCCACCACGATGATCTCATATTCCTGAAACGTTTGCCGCTCCAGAGAGTGCAGGCACGCCACCACCAAATCACGGCGGTTCCACGTGGGGATGATGATGGAAACCGCCGGAATCATTGTCGTCCCGCCTCGAACATGCCCGTCTCCTTTTCACCTGTTGCGGGGTTCAATCCAAATCAGCGTGCGGTAGAAGGGTTCCCTGCGGCTGACCAGCAACAACGGCGTCAACAGCCGCAACGCCGCCTGAAACGCCGCATTGCCGTATCCCGGCCATCCGCACATCAACACCTTCCAGGTCCATTCCCACAGGCGCAGCGGTGCGTTTCCTTCGCGCGTCACACGGTAGGCGCCGCCCGCCAGATCATGCACACAATCAAACACCATATCCGCGTCCGGCAGGCTTTGCGCGCGGTGTTGCTCCAGCCAGGGGATGGTGCGTTGACAATGGGCCGCATACGCCGCGCGCACCCGCGCTTCCGCCGCCGCCGCCTCTTCCCCTGATGGAAAACCAATCACCGCGCGGCCCCGCGGATGCAACACCCGCAGGATGGAGGCAATCGCCTTTTCCCGGTTCTCCGGGGGAATATGTTCCAGCGTGTCCATGCACACGCAGACCTCCATGCTGTCGTCCGCGAAGGGCAGCGCCGCAAGGTCCGCCTGAACCGGCACGATGGATTGACGGCGCCGCGCGGCCTGCACCTGTTCCAGGGACAGGTCCGCCGATACAATCCGTGCGGACACAAACCGCGCCAACCCGTTTTCATTCGCGCCGATTTCCAGAATGCGCTTGCCCGCGAGGCCCCCCTTGGATAACCGGCGTGCCACGGGCGCATACCGCAGCGCCCAGTCGGGATATCCGCGTCCGTCCTTTTCCGCGTAGGCGCGCAACCGTTTTGAAAGTTTTTCAAGCACGCCGCGCCCTCCAGGTTAGCAGCTTGAATCCCGGCAGGCGCCCGGCGCGCAACGTCGTTTCCAGGAAGGAAACATCAAAGGCATCCAGAAAAGGGGTGCGCCCGATGGCTGCAATATACAACACCCCGAAAACCGCCGCCGCCGCGCCCGCGCCGAGGAGGTTGGGCAGGTGCCCCGCCTGCCCGCGCAGCAGCCATTGGAACAGCAGGCACGCCGCCGCGCCGGGCAGAGAAGCCATCATTGGCCAGACGACGGCCACCCGCATCAATTCCATGATGGGCAAGGCCAGGGTTTTGCGGACCACCCAGAAAAACCAGGCGGTGGAAATCAGCATGCCCAGCGTGGTGCCGAGCGGAATGCCATAAAATCCAATCGTGAACACCAATCCAATCGTAACGGCAATGTTGCACACCGTAGAAATAATTCCCGCATACATTGGCAAATCCGCGCGGCCCTTGCCCAGCACGATGCTGACTCCCGGCCCCGGCAGCAGGTTCGCCAGGTAGCCCAGCACCAGAATGCGCATGATCCACGCGGCGGTGTCCAATCCTTCGCGATTGCCGAGCCAGGCGTGCATTAGCATATCCGCCGCCGCGCAGCAATACACCGCCAGCGGCACCGACACCGACGCCATGTACTTGGTGGAGATCAAGTAGAGCCGCCGCAATTCCTCTTGTTGTCCCCGCGCATCCATGTCCGAAGCGGCCGGCAGCAGCGCCGTCACCAGCAAAGCCGGCACCTGCCGCATCTTGCCGGCCAATTCCTCGCCCAGGCGGTACAACCCGACCCAGCCCAGATTGCCGTAAAACCATACGATGATCAGGCGGTCGGTCTGGAAATTCACCAGATTCGCCAGCTTCGCCACCTGGGCGCGCCAGCCGAATGAAAACAGATCGCCCATGCAGGACCGTGTCATCTGGGAGATGCCAATGCGCAGACCAGGCATCAGCCAATACGCCATCGCGATACTTGCCGCGCCCTGCACGAACAACACCACCGCGTTGGTGTACAACAGCCCCGGCAATCCAAAACCGGTTTCCAAAAAGGCCACCGTGGCCGCGAACTTCACCACGGAATTGACGATGCTCAGCCCATTGCTCAATCCCATGCGCTGCAGGCCGATGGGGGCCGCCATGAACGGCGCGAGACAATTATTGGCCGCGAACAGAATCAGCGCGCCCCGCAGCAGAAATTTCACTTCCGCCGCCTCCGGCGCGGACCCCGTCATGGCCGTGGCGCGCGGAATCACCAGTTGGTCCATCAGCACATCCACCGCCAGCCACCCCGCCGCCACAATTACCACGCCAAATGCCAGATAAAAGAACAGGCCCGTGCTCATCACCGCGGAAAGTGCCCGTGCCTCTTTGCGCGCGGCATACTCGGCGATGTATTTCGCGAACCCGCTGGACACCCCGAAATCGAACAGCGCCGCGTACGCCGTGAAGACCCCCACCAACGACCACAGCCCCCAGCCGCCCGTGTCCAATCGCAACACGACGTACCACGTCAACACCAGGCTGATCGCCGCTTCCCACAGGCGCCCGCCCGCATTGAACACCGTGTTCCGCGCTATGGTGGCTCGTACCGTCATGTTCTGTCCCGCATCATTCGTACGTGACCTCGTAAAAGTCCACGGGTTCCTGGCCCATGCCGTTGAGCCGCGGCAGCGACAACGATTCCACGGCGTGAAAGTGCGGGTCCGCCCGCCATTGATTCAACAGCGCGCCCACGTCCTTCAAGGCGCCGGATTCCCGGATAAACGCGCCCGGGATCATCACATACCGGATATTGTGTTCGCGCAGCCAGGCCAGCTGTTGATCAAAGGTCATGGCACACAACTTCTTCATGCCCCAATGATTCTGATAGGCCGGTGCGTCCAGATAATAACTCCGCTGGTCCACCGTGAAGATGGTCCCGCCGGTGTTCAAATGCTGATTCGCATACTGAAACGCCGCATACCGCTCCACCCGCCGCGTCAGGTAGTCATCGCGCGTTTCCAGCCCCAACACCACGGGAATTTTGAAATGCACCGCCGCCCCATGCAGTGCCAGCCCGTACAAAAAGCTGACCAGCAACAACACGGTCAATCCGCGTTTGAATTTCGGACTCTCCACCCCCACCGCGGCCGCCACCACCATCATCGGCGCGAAAAACGGCAGGAGGTACCGGGCCAGGCGCTGGAAAAAAAAGAAGCAGGCCCCGCCCGTGAGGCTATACGCACCCAAACGCCGCGCCGGTTTGCCCGCGATGAAAAGGCCCGGCACCCCCAGCGCCAGCACCAGTCCGC
>CAYXPO010000556.1:0-3749 GCA_964466925.1 uncultured Nitrospirales bacterium | reverse complement strand
CACACGCAAGACCGGGCGCAAGCCCATATCCTGGTGTGCTTTCTGGCCCTGGTGATGTGGCGCATCCTCCAGCAATGGATGAACGGTTGCGGCCTGGGAGACGCCCCCAGGAAACTGCTGGAACAAATGGCCGAAGTCCGTTCGCTGGACATCGTATTGCCTACCGCAACCAACACGGCACTTCGGCTACGCACCGTCAGCCGCCCCGAAACCCATCTCGCCATTCTGCGCCAAAAACTCGGACTGCCACTACCCAATAAACCAAAATCCGTCTGAACGGCGATCAAAAATGTAGTGCAGACTTTTCACGCAAATCGCCGAATTTCCTAAGAAATCTAGATCCCATGCTCGCTAACTGCGGAAAATGGGTTAGTGGGTCCCGTCTCCCGGTAGAACACCAATGTCGCAGTGAAATTTAAGGCAGACTCCTGCCTGGAGACAGGAGCTACTATCGGCGAAGAGGGTTTCAGGGCAACAGCGGGGCAAGGGACTGGTTATGCCGGATATAGGCTTCGGCGAAATCCACCCCGGCCTCACGGCCTCGGAATTGGTTCATATGATCGTGGAGTTCGTAACAGCCGTCCACGGGGTCCTGGCTCTTGTGGGCGTAGCAGGCCTTGCGTTTGCGGGATTCGACGGAGGTGATGTCAATGTAGTGCGTGGGCCAGAAGTGCTGGGTCTGCCCGCCGGATTCGACTTCGAAATAATACAACTCAAAACTCTTTCTAGAGTGCAGCCAGGCATCGTAGACCAGCAGCGCGATCACACGGTGATCACGGTGGGTGTCTATGGGCCAATGCGTGATGACGATGTCCGGTTTTTCGGCTTCGAGAATTTTGGTGAAGCTGTCGTAGGCTTTTTGGGTGACTTCCGCAGCGCCGTCAATCTGCCCGGCGAACACGGGGCGCGCGCCAAGAATTTTACAGGCTTCCTCGGCTTCGGCGGTGCGAATGGCGGCGGCTTCCTCGTGGGTCTTGCCGGAAATCCCGGCTTCGCCGCGCGTGAGATAGAGATTCACCACGTCGTGTCCGGCATCGGCATATAACGCGATCAATCCGCCGCAGGCGCTTTCGGGATCGTCGGGGTGCGCCCCGGCCACCACCACTTTGAGTTTTTTCACGGGCGCCTTGTTGTCCTTTGCTTCCGCGCCCGCCACGGGCAATCCCACGGCGGTCACCAGCGCCGCCGCGCCCTGCAAGGCTTGTCTCCGGGTTACGTTGCTCATTGTCGGCACTCCTTCATTGCGAATTTGCCGCCTGATTGCATACTAATATCAGGGCTGCAGTTTGTACACGAACAGGGCCGCCGAAGGGCGTTCGGGCAGGGAGACCGCGAGCCCCCTGGTTGCCAACTCCTCCCCCTTGGCGGTAACGGTTTCTTTCGTGTCAAGGTTGGTAATGGTGTAGGTGACCGCGGGATCCAACCCCAGCATGGCGAGATGGCCCGTTTCGCAGACACTTTTGGGCCGGCGGAACACCTGGATCATCCCTTCGTTCAGGTCTTCACGGTGAAATTGCCAGGCCATCCAGGCGTCCTCGGCCTGCGAATATTCCGTGAGCGGATAATAGTCGCCCAGGAAATATTTCTGGAGTTCCCGGTATTGCCCGATGGCGGCATTGGCTTTATCAAGGTCAAAGGACGCCGGGTCTTTCGCAAGTTGCGCCGCATCGCCATTGCCGAAAAGCTCGAAGACGAGGCTGCTCGACCACGTGGACCGGAAGGCGTACGCGTCTTCCCGCGCGGGATTCACCGCGCCGGTGGCATTCAACGGCGCGCAGAACGACGCCCCGTAGGTATGGCATTGCTTCACCATGGGCCCGGCGGGATAATCGGTGCGCCAGAAAGGCGTGCTGCGGTTGAGTGATTCGAGATCGATGCGGCGTCCGCCGCTCGCGCAATTGTCAATGATAAGGGTGGGATGCCGTTCGAGGAGTCCGTCCCAGAAGGCGTATAACCCTTCCACCCACCGGATTTCGGTGATGCCCTGGCGGTCGGGAGCGTCCGCCGCGCGCCAGAATTCCAGCGGGGCGATGTTGGCGTCATGCCGGAAACAATCCAAGCCGAATTCGGCAATCTTATCCGAGATAAAGTCCGTTAAAAAGGCGCGGGCCTCCGGGATGCCCAGATTGAAGAGGCGGTCGTTTTCGCGAATCTGATTACGGGCGCTTTCCCATGCCACCCAGTCCGGCTCGGCCTGCGACGTGCCCCAATTGTAATGACGCCGTTCTTTTGGCACGTCCAGCAGCCATTTTTGAAGGTCCGTATACCACGCCGTATCTTCACAGATACGTTCGGGTTCGAACCAGAGGAGCAGCTTGCGCCCGGAAGCATGCAAGGCCTCCGCGAGCGGTTTGAAGCCCTGCGGATAGAGGTCCGCCTTGGGCGTCCAGTCGCCAACGGTTTGATGCCACTTCCCCTTGCCGAACCATTCGGCGTCAATCCAGTAGTAGTCAATGGGAACTTTGTGCTCGGTGATGGCCTGGATGTTAGCGAGATGGTCCGCGGCGCTCGTACCGCCCCAGTTGCCGTTCAGAACCGGCGGTTCGAGCGGTTTGCCCGCGCATACGGGTCTGTGATGCCGGAGGATGAACGCGCGCAGGAGATTATGCGCACGCGTGGCGGCTCCACCTTCATAAAACAACAGCGCCACACGGGGGGTGCGGATTTCTTCGTTGGGATGGAGGATCAGATGGGTTAGCGCCATGCCGCACCGCGCACGCATGTTTTGGCCTGGTTTGTCCCGTTGAAAATCCACCGCCCACTCGCCGGACCAGCCGATGCCGAGGAACATGCCTTTGTCCGGCTGATTCTCAATGTTGAAAAACGGCATAAAATCGCTGGAAGAGCGCCCGCCGCCGGGCTGGACATGCATATCCCCCCCTTTGTTCAGAATGCGGCGCAGGGGCCGGTAGTCTTCCTTGGAACACGTCGCGCCTTTGGCATA
The DNA here is from genome assembly GCA_964466925.1 of uncultured Nitrospirales bacterium. Classification (GTDB taxonomy): domain Bacteria; phylum Hydrogenedentota; class Hydrogenedentia; order Hydrogenedentales; family CAILVY01; genus CAILVY01. Next base: position 805 of record CAYXPO010000556.1, on the reverse strand, counting down.
ATGCACCACGGGATCGCCGCCGGGGGTGGGAAGATGAATATCAAGCGCCTGGATATCCTCGATAAGCGGCGTGTCGGTGTTCCCCGTGTTTTTCAGATACGCCACCCACTCGATCACGGGGAAATCCTTGTAAGCGATGCCTTCGATGCGGACCTGCAGCCCCGTGTTGGGACAGGTGCGGCGTATCACGAACCGGTCTCCGAATTCATCGGATGCTTGCTCCCGCTTCACCCCCCATGAATCCATCATGCCGGCCGAAGGCTGGCCCCCATACACAAAGGATACCGGCCCGGGCGCTCCGTCCTTCTCGATAGTTTCCGCGCGCCATGCGGCGGCGGCGGCCCAATCCGCCGGTTGCGCCCGGACCGCGCACGCACCGCGCGCGGCAAACAGCATCATACCCGTTGTGAACAGAATCACCAATGCTTTCATAGTAAGTGTTCCCTTCCGTTAAAGACCCGGACAGAAGCCGTCTTCCGTGGCTTCCGCGGGGCAATAATGATAACCGCCGGAATTGAAGAATTGGATCAGGCGCAAAAGCTCGGAGAGGTTGATCTGCCAATCCTGGGGCATGTAATCGCTGGCGTGCGGGGTGCAATTCGCATCACCCAGACCGGGGGCATAGCCGTCTTCCGTGCCGGCTTCACAGTGGTAGCCTCCGGAATTGAAGAACTGGATCACACGCAGCAGTTCCGACAGATTCACCAGGCCGTCACAGTTCTGATCGGCGGTATGGCAGCCGGTTTCGCCTTCGCCTTCTTCGCCCTCGCCTTCAATGACGGGTCCCAGTGACACCACCACCGCG
>CAYXPO010000555.1:0-3757 GCA_964466925.1 uncultured Nitrospirales bacterium | reverse complement strand
GAGGCGCTGGAACAGGAATTGGAGGAGGCCGCTGAGTCCCCAGCCGATGAGGGGGGCCATGACGGCGGCGGCCATGTGGGAGAAGCGTTTGTTGGGAATGGAGACGAGGGTGAGCAAGACAACCATAACGCAGAGGGTGATACGGGCGGGGTCAAGGTTTTTCCAGGCTTTGCAGGCCATCACGAGTATAAACAGCGGGGTTAAGAGAAAGAGCAGGGAATACTGGATATGGAGGGTGTTCAGGGGAATAGGCTGGGTTTCAGAGACGGTGGAATAAAAACGTTCGGTGAATCCCTGTTCCTGGGAGAGATGCAAGGCTACGCGTCCGGTGGCGAGTAATTGGCCGGTCAATCCGGGTGCGGCAACATACAGGACCCCAAGTCCCGCTAAAAGGATTGCGCCCCAAACAATGATTCTGAACTTTTGGACGTAGTGCCATACCACCGCCTGCCCCAGAAGATAGGCTCCGCATCCGGTCAGGCATAATGCGGCGAAGTAGTTGGCCAGCAGCAGATTGATCCCGCCCGCCATGAGCATGCCGCAGGCCATCGCCACGGTTTGTACGCGGATGGGAGTAGTGTGTTCCGGGGGCCGATTGGCGAAGAGGAACAGAGAGAGACTATAGGAAATGCAGAGCAAGGCGGCGCCGAGGGCGGTCCAATACGAGAGTAACGCGCACAGGGCCATGGCCATGCCGAGCAGCAGGGTTGCCAGAATGCGCGCTTTGGGTTTTGTGGGAAGTCTGTTGAACGCCGTGGCGATCAACAACAGCACCAGAAACAGCAGGCTTTCGGTCATGTGGTTATCGAGTGCGCCGAGGCTGGTGCGCCAGAGGATTGGCATGCAGAATCCTACATAGATGGTGGCAATGAAGGCGGCGAATGAATCGGCCATCAGCCAGGTGAACCAGAAGGCCGCGAGGGCGGTAAACAGTGCCCAGACTATTGGCACGAACATGGCTCCATAGCGCAGGGGAGCATCTTCAGTGGAACCTCCCGCAAAGGCCGAGGCCATGAGAAACATGGAGGGATGCAGCCAGGGTTCTTTGCGCGTGACGGTGGTGTCGGTGGTTTTCTCGACGCCGAGGACATAGCGGTCTTCCGGCGCGGGATTCGGAAAATGGCGAGCGATGAGTTGAATCTCGCGCAGCCGGAAATAGGGGTCGGAATCGTAGGGCAATACATCGTTATCCGTGAATACCGCGTCCCAGGTGAGCATGCGCACGATGGCAAGAAAATATAGCAGGATCAGAAGCGCAAGAATCTTCTTTATCATAGCGGTTAGTCCGGATTCGTTTGCTCAAAGCGAAGCCTTTAGTACAAGTGCATTCAAGTGTAACTTGGGAACGAGCGGCAACGCGAGAGTATTTTCCATCATGTGGCGGTAATGATTCAATTCCTCAATACCGGTTTTTCTTTGAAAGCGTTCCCTGGGTATGGTAAACTGTTGACGTAATGGTGGAAAGCGATGGGGCTTTATGGGAGCGTCGAATGCGGGTCCATTTAAGCCTGGGAAGCAATCTTGGCGACCGGGAATTGAATTTGCACCGGGCGCTGGAAGCGCTGGAAGCAGACGCCGGGGTTGTAATTATTTCGGTTTCGCACTATTATGAAACCGAGCCTGTGGGCATGGCCGAGCAGCCGGATTTCCTGAATCTGGCCGTAGAGATCGAGACGGAGCTTGCTCCGCTGGAACTCCTGAATGCGGTGAAGGAAATCGAGGCGCGGCTGGGACGGACGCCATCGGAACCCTGGGGCCCGAGAGTGATGGATATTGATATCATCCTCTGGGGGCAACAGACTGTGATGACGGAGCCGCTCACGGTGCCGCACAAGGAATTCCGGAAGCGGGCCTTTGTGCTGGCTCCGCTGGCGGAGATTGCGCCAAACGCGGTTGACCCGGTAACGGGCAAGACGGTGGCGGAATTGCTGGGAAGTCCTGAAGCCCAAGGGCGGGTTTGTGTACGAATGACTCCTTGAACCGCTCCGCTTGGAGCCCAACTGGGACCGGGACGGACTGCAACGCTGTAGTCATGCGTCACGGTTCGGGAGACAGCAGCTATGGCATGCCGTGTAAGTTCGGTCACGTTCCGTGAGCGGAAGCAGGCGGGGGAAAAGATCGCCGTGCTGACCGCGTATGATTATCCCACCGCGAAAGTGCTCGATGAATCCGGAATTGACGCGATTTTGGTGGGCGATTCCCTGGGCAATGTCATTATGGGCTATAACGATACCCTGCCCGTCACCATGGAGGATATGGCGCGGCACACACGGATGGTGAGCCGGGCGGTAAGCCGCGCCCTGGTGATAGCGGATATGCCCTTTCTTTCCTATCAAGTGAACGCGGAGGAAGCCTTGCGCCATGCGGGGCGCCTGATCGGCGAATGCGGCGCGCAGGCGGTGAAACTCGAAGGCTCCGCACGAAAATTCGGACCGGCCATCGAGGCCATCTTGCGTGCGGGCATTCCGGTCATGGGCCATCTTGGCCTGACGCCGCAGTCGGTGCATCAATTTGGCGGCTATAAGGTCCAGGGCCGGGATGAGGCCGCGCGTGGGCGTCTCAAGGAGGAGGCGCTGGGGCTTCAGGATATGGGGTGCTTTTCCATTGTGCTGGAGTGTATTCCGGCGGAGTTGGCCTCAGAGATCAGCGCAAGCTTGGAAATTCCCACGATTGGCATTGGCGCGGGCGCGGGATGCGACGGGCAGGTGCTGGTCTTGCATGACATGCTGGGCTGGGGCCGAACGCGCTTTACAAAAACGTTTGCGGATGTGAAAGGCATGATCGCGGTGGCGTGCAAACAGTATTGCGAAGACGTGAAACAAGGGGTGTTTCCGGCGAAGGAACATACGTATGAATAAGAGGCTAGAGACTAGGGACTAGAGGCTAGAAATAAGGATTAAATGATGATTATTTTGGAGACGCCGAAGGCGATGCGGGCGTGGTCGCTGGAGCAGAAACGGCTGGGCAAAACGATTGGATTCGTGCCGACGATGGGGGCGCTGCATGAGGGCCATTTGAGCCTGATGCGGGCGTCGGTGGGGGAGAATGACGTGTCGGTGGCGAGTATTTTTGTGAATCCTGCGCAGTTTGCGCCCAACGAAGATTTTAATACGTATCCGCGCACGTTCGAGACGGACAAGGCGATGTGCGAGGAGGTGGGCGTGCGGGTGATTTATGCGCCGGGTCCCAAAGAGATGTATCCGGAAGGCTATTCAACCTATGTGACGGTGGAAAAAGTCAGCGCGGGGTTGTGCAGCAAGACGCGCCCGCATTTCTTCCGGGGGGTGGCGACGGTGGTGGCGAAACTGTTCAATGCCGTGCTGCCGGACCGGGCGTATTTCGGACAGAAGGATGCGCAACAATACGCGGTGATCCGGAGGATGGTAGAAGACCTGGATATGGGCATTGAGGTGATTGAAATGCCGATCGTCCGGGAGCCGGATGGCCTGGCGATGAGTTCGCGCAACCGGTATCTGGGGCCGGAGGATCGGCAGCGCGCGCTGTGCTTGTCGCGGTCACTGTTTGAGGCGGAACGGATGCTGAAGGCGGGGGAACGTTCTGCGGCGGCGATTATCGCGGCGGTGCGCGAAGGGATGAAGACCGTGGAGATTGATTATGTGGAGGTGGTGGACGCGCGGACGATGCAGCCGGTGGAACGCGTGGAAGGTCCGATAGTGCTGGCCGTGGCGGCGCTGGTGGGTCCCGCGCGACTAATCGACAATATAAAGTTCAACCCGTAAACCAATACACAAGAGAA
>CAYXPO010000554.1:0-3758 GCA_964466925.1 uncultured Nitrospirales bacterium | reverse complement strand
TGACAAGTTCCTGACCCGCGTGAGCGAGAGCAAGGTGGACAGCCTGCCCGGTTCCCCCTTGGAACCCCGGCTGCCCTATAATGTCCAGCCCCAATTCTGGCTGATGATGGAGAAGAAAGAACCCGGCGCCCCGGATTTCCGGAAATGGTTCAGCCAACTCGTGACCATCCCCAGCGGGTTCACCCGCGAACAGGGAGGCGTGAATTATTAGTTTATCCACAGATTGCACAGATTAACACAGATTAACACGGGAGAATTTTCAATAATAACAACAAGATTTTTAAGGAAAACAGAGTACTTTGTGGATGGTAAAAAAGCATACCGATGACCGGAAAATGACGAACGTTTTATAAAAAAGTTGAAGAAGCCGAATGCGACAGGTTCACCAGACATAACTAAATGGAAGTAAAAAAATCCGTGCAATCTTTGGATGATAAAAAAATATGCCGGTGACTGCAAAACTAAAGAAAAAATTTTAATAGTTGAAGAATTTGAGTGCGATAGGCTCAAGAGTTATAAACGGATGGAAATAAAGTCAAAATCTGTGCAAATCTGTGCAATCTGTGGATCTAAAAAGTGCGGCGGGGTCCGCATGGCGCGGGATGTCCGAGAGACAGGAGTCGTATGAGACGTAGAAACGACACGGGCGCGGCGATGATCATAGCCATCGGGATCATGGTCATCCTGTTGGCGATCGCGCTGACCTTTTTCACGGTGACCAAACTCGAATTGCGGACCGCCACCAATGTCAGCAACACGGTCCGCGCGGACCAGCTTTCCGATGCGGCGAATGCCATCGCGGCCCACACCCTCAACACCGAGTTTCAGCGGCATCCCAATTACACCTCGTCCGACCATGCTTGGCGCACCTTTTTCAACGGCGCCGCCTTCGCCGGGAAAAACTGGGCCATCCGGGGCGGGAAAACCCTGGCGGGACGCAATGCGCCGCAAATTGACATGACGCGGTTTGAAAATCTGTATGCCCGGTTCGAGGACAACTATGTGGAACCGCTCTACCGCGGCGCCCGCACCCGCGACTGGCTCTTCATCCCGCGCTGGGAACAAACCCCGGACGGGACCAGCGCCCCCGTGCTGTATCCCGAAGGCGGCGGCAAGCGGTTTCTTCAACTGGAACAGGCCAATGACGATGGCACCTTTACCGTGGTGGATAATCCCGCCGCCCTTGGCTTTACGGTGCCGGACTCGCTGCAAACCCTGGAACTGTATTACCCCTTTGTGACCCCGGATTATTACGGGATTCCGATGGCGGACGGCCAGCCCGTCATGGGCGGGGAGCCGCGGTATCCCATCGAACAGGTGAATACGTGGGCCGATGTGGACAACGACGGCGACGGCCTCAAAGACTCCCTATGGATTCCCATCCCGGCGGACATCTTTTATCCCGCGGACCAGATTGACAACAACCTGAACGGGCTGCTCGATGAACGCCAGGACAACACCTTCGCCCAAGGCGGTGACGAAGACCAGGACGGCTATATCGGCACCTTTGCGGACTGCGAAGACCCCACCTACCAGAGCTGCATCCCCACCGGTGAATTCGATCCCGACGAAGCCCTTGAAGCGGGCGTGTTTGTGTACAACGGGATGGGCGAACCCATTGATCCGGAAAACGGCGATTTCAGCCGGGTCGGCGACGGCCTCGACAACGACGGCGACGGCGACGTGGATGAGCCCGATGAGAATAAATTATTCCTCACCGCGCCGCTCCCGGGAATTTGGATGCTGGTGGACCTCAACGCCGACGGTGTGGCGGGGGACACCGTGGTTAATGCGGAGACGGGCAGAGCGGAAATCTTGCGGGTGAAACTCCCCAACAGAATCCGGATTCCCGTGCGCGCCACGTACAGTGATATGTATGGCTCGGGAATCCCGTACCGGGAATTGGGTCCGGAAGATGTGGACAAACTGGACAACGACTACGACGGCTACATCAACAATTACAATTCCTATGCCTACATTGGCCCGAACACCTTTGATGATGCGCGGGGGCATTTCCCCTTCCGCGCCAAACTTGAAATAGTGAACAATGAATGCTTGCTGACGCCCCTGAACACGGCCTACAACTCCTATGCGGACTTCCAGGACCCCTATTACGTGGCGGCGTGGCGGCTTCCGGGAAACTGGTATGCCAAGGACGACGAATTGTTCTCCACGGCCCGCGCCCGCGCCTATGCCGACATAGACACGGAAGATGTCTTTACCGGGGGGACGGACGCGCTTGTATTTTCACCCAGTAGCGCCGTTTTCCGGCTCACCACCACGAATGAGCTGGTGACCTATGAAATGAAAACCATCCTGGCCAACAGCATCCGGATCACCCACAGCGGCGAGCCCAATTGCGAATTGGCGGGCCGTGCGGCCATTTTGATCGTGGACGAGTCCAGCAAGGTCAACATGAACTCGGCGGGCGGCTATGTCTATAACGAATGGCCGAAACCGATTCGTTCGGGGGTGTACGAAGGGCGCTTGGTCCGCGCCGTGAACCAGGGCGCCACGCCCTATGAATACGAGACGCGGATGATCCCGCAGATCGGCGTCGAACTCTCCGCGCGCATGTGGGGGCTGCTCACCGGCTCCCCGCAGGGGCTGGTGTTTCCTCCTTATATTCCCAATGTGGGCAGCGTACCGTCGGCGGAGACCTTCTTGGGCGATCTGTTCGACCAAGGGTGCATTTACCGCCCGCCCTATATTGATTACGCCTACGACGTGTGCCTGCCGGGCTATGGCCGGGTGGACGACAACGCCAACGCCCTGCTCTTGTGTTTCAATGGGATTGATGACGACGGGGACGGGATGATTGACGAAGGCGTGAATCCGGCGTATCCGGCGTATCTCGGCCTCTTCGAGGGGATTGACGAGCCGGGCGAATTGCAGCGCGGGGCCGCCCTGCGCAATTTCCTCGCCGAAACGGACGGCAACAACAACGAATATTATGGAAACGACGATCTGACATGCCCCGGCCAGGCCGATGAAATCGGCGAACTGGGCGACCGCCAATTGAACAAGCCGGAGGACATTCTGCTGGCGCGCGGCATCGGCGAGAAAACCTACGGCTACCTCAAGAACCTGATCACCGTGTTCAGCACCGACCGCAATGTCGAATTCATGCAGGACGAAAACGGACGCCAGCGCACCTTCAACCGTCTGGATTTCAACCACGCCACCGCCCAGCAAATCGCCTCGGGCATGCTTCTCAGCCAAGCCATCCGCCGCGCCACCGACAACGCCGCCGCCAATGCCGAAGGCGATGACGTGATGCATTTCGTCTCCTTCAGTCCCGCGCTCCCCTACGACCGGAGCGTCTTGCACTATGCCGAAGGCTTGCGCCAGAACGGATTGTCGCTCGGGGGCGTGCGCGCCGACGGCAGCAATATTCCGATCAGCGCCGAATTCCTGTATTTCCGCCACGCACCCAATGAGAATCCGCTCCCGCTTACCGGCAATCTCCCCGCCGACGGCGTGGTCACCACCATGCAGTTGGCCGTGAACGCCGTGGACAACCGCGACATTGATTGCAGCCGCACCGTGCTGGCCACGGAAAACATCAACGCGAATCCGGACGCCGCCGCGGCCCTGGGACGCACCCCCTGGCCCGCCCCGGACGAACTTAACGCGCGTGAAACGCTCACGAGCGAAATGAAGTTCCCGGTGCATGAGGTGCAAAAGGAACTCGAGCGCACCATGGGCGGAACGGATCGCACCCTGGATTCCACCGACGAACGGTGGGGGGCGCTCGT
>CAYXPO010000553.1:0-3770 GCA_964466925.1 uncultured Nitrospirales bacterium | reverse complement strand
AGTCTCTCACCGCGATGGCAATGTGGTCTATCCGGCAAATCATTCCGCTACGCTCCCTTCGCGGCCGGTTAAGCCGCTGTCGTTGACATCTCCAAGCGTATAATACATACGTTATCCACGCTTGCGCGAACTGGCCCAAACAGCGGCCTTAAACGGGTTCGAATGCATTGCACGCCCTTCGTGCCGTCATCCATCTTCCGAAAAAACCCTATCCGTGTTCCATTCTGCAGCGGCATCCATCTTATTATAGCGTGCAAATCATCAAATCCCTTCGGGGAGATGACGAATCGAGATAAAAGAAAACCAGGGGAGACCTCTTGCTTCAAGAGAAGTCTCCCCTGATTGAAAAGAATCGCACTTACGCTTCTTTGGCTTTTTCGCGGCCGAGCGCGAACACTTCAAAATTCTCCGCATGGGCTTTGGCGGGGAGGTTGGCCTTGATGGCTTCGGTCCACACGGCTTCGGCAATGTCCAAATGCGCGCTGAGCGCGCCGAGCATCGCGATGTTGAAATTGCGGCGCGTCAACGGCGTATCATCATCATCATCGAGGTCTTCTATCTCGTCATACTCGTCGCCGAGCAGCAGGGCGGGTTCGAGGAGGAGGCCGCCTTCCTTCATGCGATGACGGAAATTATCCACTTGGGTGGTATCCATGATGATGAGAAAGTCCGCGCCGCCCGGCGGCACCATCGGACTGTACACTTTTTCGCCATAGCGAACGTCGCTGCTGACGGAACCGCCGCGCTGGCTCATGCCGTGCACTTCACTTTGCTTCACGTCAAACCCGGATGCGGCGGCGGCCTCCGCCAGGATATCCGCCGCTTTAATGATGCCCTGGCCGCCGAGGCCGGCAAAAACGATGTTGGTTACCTTGCTCATGCACTACCCTGCCTTCCCGTCGCACGCTCGTAGGCTTCCAGCTTGGGCGCGCCCAAACTGCACAGCCGCCGTGCAATGATTAACACCAATTCCTCGCTTTCGAGGCTTTCTTTCAGCGTTGTTTCAAAAAGTTCCTTGTTGGCCACGGGATCAATCACATGGACCTTGTCCAAGCCAACGGCCTTTCCGAGTTCTTCAAAACTGAGCTTGCGCGTGGCCTTGTGCGCCAGGGTGCGGCCCGTGCCGGGATGTTCCTGCAGGCCCGTCATGGCGGTGGTGCCGTTATCCACAATCACGACGACGTGACCGGTGGGAGGGGGGTTGTACGCCATGTCCACCAAGCCCGTGATGCCCGAATGCACAAAGGTGCTGTCGCCAATGACACTGACGACTTTCTTCGCTTCCTCCCGCGGCAATGCATGACGCAGCCCCAGCCCCACGCCGATGCTGGCGCCCATGCACACGCAGGAATCCATCGCTTCGAGCGGTTTTAATCCGCCCAGCGTGTAGCAGCCGATATCCCCCGCGACGATGAGTTGTTGATCCGCCATCACGCCCGAGACCGTCCGGTGCGGACAATCCGAGCAGAGCTTCGGGGGATTGCCCGGAGGATATACCGGCTCGACGGACGTATCGCCCGCCAAAATCCGTTTCACCCGGCCCACATTCAATTCGCCGAAGCGGTACATTTCCGGTTTGCCTTCCACCGCAATTCCGAAGTACCGGCAATATTCGACCAGGTACGGATCGCCTTCCTCGATCACCACGCAGCGCTTCACTTTTTTCGCGAAGGCGCGCACAAACTCATCGGGGAAGGGATAGCACATGCCGATTTTGCAGATGCTGGCGTCGGGGGCCGCTTCGCGCGCATGCAAGAACGACACGCCCGACGTAATGATGCCCAGTTCCGTACCGCCTTCAAACACCTGATTGGGCCCGGACGCCTCGTTCCAGTCCTTGATTTCCGCCAGTTTCTTCCGCAACTTGCGGTGCGCGGGGCGGGCATAGCCCGGCACCATCAACCGCGCGGCAATATCATGTTCGAAATGGGGTTTTCCGGGCCCCGCAATCTTCCCGGACGGTTGTACAATGCCTTTCGAGTGGCAGACCCGCGTGGTCATGCGCAGCATCACCGGCGTGCCCCAGCGTTCCGAAATTTCCACCGCCTTCAGGAAGAAATCATAGGCTTCCTGCGCATCGGACGGCTCCAGCGTGGGAATGCCCGCCGCGCGCGAATAGTTGCGGTTGTCCTGCTCGTTTTGACTTGAATGCATTTCGGGGTCATCGGCCGATACCAGCACCAGCGCGCCCGTAACGCCCGTGTACGCCGCCGTGAACAGCGGGTCCGACGCCACGTTCACGCCCACGTGCTTCATAGAGACCAGCGCCCGCGCGCCCGCATAGGCCACGCCAATCCCCACCTCGAACGCCACCTTTTCATTGGGCGCCCATTGCGATGTGCCGCCTAGTCTGGCGAATTCTTCCAGAATTTCCGTGGCGGGAGTCCCCGGATACCCGGTTCCCAGCGCCACGCCCGCATCCACGGCGGCCCGCGCCACGGCATCATTCCCCATCAGCAACAACCGGTTTGATTCGCCCATAACGCATACTCCAACTTCTTCATGGTTAATAGTGGGCCCCGTGCGGTCGGGAGAGGACCTGACAAGGCTTGCAGACGCCGTACTCTAGCAAAAAAGCGGAGAGTATGCAAAAAATGAACAAAAGCCCCAAGGAACATGGCATCCCATGGGGCGTGAAATGTGCCGTGATCGCTACCAAAGTCCGGGGCAGAAGCCGTCTTCGCTGTTTTCGCAGGCGTGGTAGCCGTTGGAGTTCAAAAACTGGATAAGCCGGAGCAATTCATAGAGGTTGATCATCCAATTCTGGGGAATGTAATCGCTCGCATGCGGTGTGCACTCGGTGCCGCCCGGCCCGGGTGCATATCCATCTTCGGTGCCGGCTTGACAATGAAAACTGCCAAGATTGAAGAACTGAATCACGCGCAGCAATTCAGACAGGCTGATCCGGTTGTTGAAATTCGTGTCGGCGGAATGCCACGGGCCTTCCCCGATGCCTTCGCCTTCCTCTCCGCCTTCCACATCACCTTCAAGGCCGCCTTCCCCTTCCACCGTGCAAGGAACTTCGTCGGTGATGAATCCGGAGGTCACCTCCACTTCCAAGGCGCGGCCCAACGCATCCTGCGCCGCGCCGTTCTTGCCGCTCAATTCCGTGCCAATAATAAAGCAGTGGTCCACCACATCAAAACGCAGGTTCATCAGGACGCCCGGCGGTATCGTTGCGAGGGGTTCCGTATCCGTACCGGAAATCGTGATTCGTGTGCATCCGGGCGCCACGGAAACCGCTTCAAGAGTCTTGCCCGCGCCGGTCAGGCTGGGCCCTTTCTCTACATTCACGAGGCTGAATTTCTTGCTGTCGAAATAGAGATCAAATGCGAGACGCGCGGGCGGATTGTTCGTGGCCAGCAATTCCACGGGAACGGTGTTGTAGCGCGAGAAAGCAAAACCGATCCGAAGCGTCACGCTGCGCGCATCTTCGCCTTCCATGACTCCTTCCGGCTGGCCTTCACCAACACCTTCTTCAGCCCCTTCCACCGCACCTTCCGGCTGGCCTTCCGCAATCCCTTCGGACTGACCTTCCACAATCCCTTCCACAAACCCTTCCGGTAGACCTTCCAGGGCACCTTCCGGCTGACCTTCGGCAACGCCTTCGATCTGGCCTTCTGCAAGACCTTCACTCTGGCCTTCTGCAGCGCCTTCAATCTGACCTTCCGCAGCACCTTCGATTTGGCCTTCCGCAGCACCTTCGATTTGGCCTTCCGCAGCACCTTCGATTTGGCCTTCCACAGCACCTTCGATTTGGCCTTCCACAG
>CAYXPO010000552.1:1992-3774 GCA_964466925.1 uncultured Nitrospirales bacterium | reverse complement strand
ATTTTTTTGTGCCTTTGGCCGCGCCGGAAATCAAGGCAGCCGTATGCCCGGAACATATTGCCTGTGAAACGGACCAAACCGCCGGCAAAATTTCCACGGCGGTCGCCATGCTGATCATTCCGAAATCCACCGGTCAAGTGCAATGCACCGGCGCATTATTGAACAATCCCGCCACGGCGGCGCTCGAACCGCTGATGATTACCGCGAATCACTGTCTGAAGGGCGCGGTGGATGCCGAATCCATTGATGTGATTTGGGATTACCGCGCGGATACCTGTCTCAACGGAAAGGTCCCGGATTTGGACACCCTCCTTCACAGCCCGGGCTTTGAGATTCTGGCGCAGGATGCCGTACTCGACGGCGCATTGCTCAAATTGGAAAGCGTGGCGGTGGGACCCTATGGCCGGGCCTGGCTCGGCTGGGACACGCACGCGGTGGCCATCAAGGAAACCGTCCACGTCATGCATCACCCGCAGGGGGAGGATTTGCGCATCTCGAAGGCGCATGTCACGGCGGTGGACGTGACCGCCTGCCTGGACCTTGCCTGCTGCCCGGAAGCCAAGCAACAGATTGAAGTCCATTACGACGAAGGCATCACTCAGGGCGGTTCCTCGGGAGCCCCCCTCCTGCTCCCCAAAAACAACTACCGCCTGAGCGGCATGCTGAGCAACGGCAACACCCATTCCTGTTCCACCCCCACCGCCAACATGGACAACTATGCCTCCTTCCAACGTTTCTTCCCGAAAATTGCCTGCTATCTTTCCAACTCCGAAACCTGCGAAGCCCCTTCCATTGCCCCGGAATGCTTCGAATGTCCGGCAAAACTACTCTACGGGGAGTTTTCAACCACCGTGGCCCAATTGCGCCTGTTTCGGGACCACGTCCTCATGACAAACCGCGCGGGCCGTGTACTCGCCAAAAGTTACTATACCGCCGCCCCCACGCTATCCGCCTGGGTGAAAAGATCACAAACCGCCCGAACCCTCTTCCACTTTGCCGCCACCCCCGCCGCCGCCATCGGCGCCTGGCTGGAATAAGGTAGCAATCAGCGATCAACTCCATAGCTGTTTGATACCAATCCACAGTCCACAGCCCCCCCCTCTCTTACTGTCCTTGGACTATTGCCGCCCTCCTTTGGCTTTTCCTCCCCCGCTTTTCTTCTTTTCCTCCTTGGGTTTCTTCTCCCCGGCGGTTTTTTCACCTGTTGACTTGTCCATGGCAGGTTTGTTCTCGCCCTCCGTTTCCGCTTTTGGGGTTTGCGGGGATGCGGCGTTGGGATCAATTACCTGAAATAGATACACTTCGGGATCGGTGGACGTATGCCCTTCCATGGCCCCCCAATGCACCGCATAGACCCCGGGGGCAAGGGGTTTCATCGGACGCACAATGTACAGTTGATGCCCTGGTTCGTCCACCGGCGTCAGGAGGGTTTCAATCCGGTCCGCCATGACCCACACCGAATCCTTGACCACCTGCATCGCGGGCGAAGCCCCTGCGGTGGTTTCAGCAGGCTGCACGGGACGCTGTTGCGGGATAATGGCCTCGATCTTTTCAATCCGGTGCAGTTGGAGGTCATATTCGGGCATTTTGAATCCGATCAGCATGGGTTCCTGAAATCCCTTGTCACCGGTAAGGGAGAGGGTGGTGGAGCAGGCGGGATCGCGTTTAATCCCGAAGACCGGCTTGTTTTCCCCGGACAAATAGCGTTTGGGCTCCGCACGGGTGGTTTCCAGGTAACGGAAGTTTTCAAAAAGATACACCCCCTTCCTCACCGGCAGCGGC
>CAYXPO010000552.1:0-1982 GCA_964466925.1 uncultured Nitrospirales bacterium | reverse complement strand
TAAAATCACATCCCGTGCATCTGCGGTAATCCGATCCTTCACGTCCACCTGCAACTCCCCCGGCGTGTACCCCGTTTTCATGAAATTCAACATCAACGCACCGGGGGAGCAACGCAACGAATACCGTCCCACGCCATCCGTGGTGGCTTCGTATTCACTGTTCCGCACCGTCACCGCCACGCCGGGCAGGGCTTGCCCCTGAACATCCTTCACCTGGCCGCGCAAAACCAGCGGACGCTCACAGGCGCTTAACAGGGCCATTAGCAATACAATGGCAAGACTGGTTCTCCACACATTCATACGGTGTTCTTTCTTGTTGGCATCCAAAACCCATTCAGCGCGTATCCGTAATTCTATACACCGCGGCTCCGTGGCGCAATATGCGGCCCATTGCGCACTCATTCGCAAGCGTTGACCAGGTTTTCACGCCCGCACCGAAGGAAGTTCAAATCGAAGTTCCGGCCGCCGCGCCCGTCTTGTCTTGGCCGGAGTTGATGCCGATCAGGCGGTTGATACGCGCTCTATGGAACGTCTTTCCTCCATGCGGGAAAAAACACGAAGCCCGCGGCCGGTGTTTGGACCAGCCACGGGCCCCTTATGCGGTGATCACTGTTTTGTGGTGACAGCGTCTATGGCATCGCGCACCGCCGTGAACGTCTCCGCGGTCAACTGAATCTTGGTCAGGATGTCCGTGTAAAGTTCCGCTTTGGCAGGCCGTTTTTGCGTGATTCCGTGAATGTGCATGTCTCTCTCCTTACTGGTTGCCGTTATTTCCACAAATCCATTGGATTCGCTTTGCACAGGGTGTTTGCATCAAAATGTCAGTTTGGTTTCTGCGTATAGGTAGTCGGCGTCTTTATGGTCCGTGCCGCCGGTGAACCCCAGTCCGTTCGCAATGGAAAAACTGCCGTCGGTCAGACCTTCCCCCGAAAAGAGATGGCCCCAGCCCGCTTCAAACGATAGGTCTTGCGTGTAGTCATATTTCGCGCTCAGCAGGGTTTCCCAGCCCAGGTCCGTGGCGTTCTTTTTGGTCCAGAAGGCCAGCAACGGCAGCACGGAATGCGGCTCATCAAAGGCTTCCAGCGTCTGAAAATACGACACCCCGGCGTTTACGGTCAGGTTCTTGATGAAGTTCGCGCTTGCGCCCAGCCGCGCGATCCAGCAATTGCTCAGATCCGTGCCATCCAGAAAATTGCTATACTCGAAGTTGGAAAACAACCGGTTGAAGCTGACGCTGGCGCGCGGCTTGTAGAAGGGGTAGATGGCCGCGGCCATCGTATCCCAAAAATCGTGCTTGCGGTTGTCTTCTCCACCCAAATATACACCGCCCACGTATATCCGGGGGGTGAATTTGGTGGTGAAGGTATAGCCGATTTCCGTTTGGCCCGCCCACGCGTTCCACTTGGCGCGATCATCCCCATAGAGGGAAAACCCGCCCGCCGAAGCTAGGTTAAATGTCTGGCCCGCTTGATCCGCATTGCCGAATTGATAAGCCACTTCCGCGTTGTAATCAAACGCGCCCAAACCGAAGGCCTCCACCGTGCCCGCGCCCCGCACGGCGATAGTGTGCAGGTTGGTGACACCGTAATCATCCACGCTGAAGAGGTTTTCCAGCCATTCCTGCGCGAATGAACCTTGGTTGTCCGAAAGCGCGCGCGCATCGCGGCCATACAGCCAGTAGGCCTCGATCACCGTGTCTTTGATCCCCTCATAATGGGCGTACAAGGCGTAGAGGTCCACGTCGCCGTCTTGTTCAGCGCCCACACAATCCGCGGCCTTGGCCCACACCGCACCCACCGCCAGCGTGTCCATGGGCGTATAGGTGAGATGCACGGCATCAAAGGAAAGCCCGGTGAACATTACCTTTCCGGAATCGTTGTTGCCCAGCAGGAAGCCGTTGCCCAACTGAAGTTCCTGACGGCCTATCCGCAGGTGCAGGGGCAGCCCGATGACGACGCCCTCGACGCCGAGCTTCTTGGCGT
>CAYXPO010000551.1:0-3774 GCA_964466925.1 uncultured Nitrospirales bacterium | reverse complement strand
TGCCGGCTGCACTTCAAGCTTCGGAAAATCCTTCATGTCCCGCAGGGCGATAATGCTTCGTACCTCGTTCAACAACGTTTCTGGTTTTTCCGAGGCCCATCGTTGTTGCCGCTGTTGCGCCAGTTCATTTTCATAGTCCGCGTTCAGATCGTAGGTGGTGCGCGCACCCTCCATCAGCATTACCTGGCCCTTGGGCGAGCACCGCAACTCCTCCGCGGTGAAAATCTTGATTTCCGGCTCCGTGATGGCCTCATCCCGTCCGCAGAGCCAGCGGGCCATCCAGCGCACCACACTCTGCCGCTGAAGCTGGTTGTAGTTGTGTTTTGCGGCGTTTTCCATGATGTCCACGCGTTCCGCATAGCCCAGCCGCGTGAACATGCGCTTCGCATAACGGAAGGTTTCCCACGTGGCGTTGATATCAAAAAAATCCTCCGTGGCGGCGCACACAATCACCGGCATCGCGGGGGCGCGCATCATGAGATAGTCGCCGTGTTCCATACCCCAGGCAAGTTGGCCATAGATGTTCTGTTCCGCGTCGCCCGGGGCCTTCTCCAATTCCCGGCTTTCCCGGTGGATATAACAACTCGGCGCGGCCACTTTAATGCGGTCATCGAGACTCATCAGATACGCGGTTTGCGTGCCGCCGCCACTGTTGCCCGTGCATCCCAGGCGCTCGCGATCCACCTCAGGCCGCGACTCGAGGTAATCCAGCGCGCGCATGCCGTCCCAAACCTCGAACGTGGCGGTGTTTCGTCCCACCAAGGAACAACTAATCCCCCCCATGGTGTGGGCGCGCGTCCCCCACATGATCTTTTTCCCCTCGCCGTCCAGCAATTGAATGCGTTCGCCCTGCTCGATGGGGTCGAACACCAGGGCCATCATGCCGTTCAATGCCAGCAGCGCGCCCATGGTCTGGTATTCCAGGTGCACCTTGGCGTCTTCCGCATGCCCGCACGGAATGATGACCCCCGGATACGGCGCTGTAAATTTTTCCGACTCCGGCACAAAAAGTGCCGCCGTCACATACAGCTTTGGCTGGCTTTCAAAAAGAATCTTCTCCATGCGGTAGCCATCGCGCTTTTCCATCCCGGTGACCTGGGCGTTCAGTGGAGTCCGTTCGGGAAATCCCCCCAGTGCCGCCACAAAATTTTCCCGCAGCCGCTTCTGTCTCGCCGCCAGGTCTTCCGGCGTGACCACCTTCTCATAGTCCGCCTTCCATTGTTCCCAACATTCATTGACCTGCTTGAGCAAATACGCCTTCATCATGTCTTCCCGGGCCACGCCGTCGAGCGTTTCCGGCAGTACGTTCAGGTCCTCCGCATACAGACCCTTGGCCCACAGGCAACCCAACAGTGCAAAAGTTATCATCCATATCCGGCGCATGGCTAAGGTCTCCTTGTTGTATCCCCAGTATAGCCCAAGTGGTCCCCATGTTCACGTTTCACAGGGTTAAAAATGCCAGGCATACTCGAAGGTGAGGCCATGGGCTTCGGCGCGAATGCGCGTTCCTTTGCCCGCCCACCCCATGATGTCGCCACGGCCCCGTTCTTTCATGGAATTGGGGACAAACCACATGTAGGTGGCATGGATTTCGTGATGGTCATTGATCCGGTACGCCACGCCGGCCGCCACATGCGTGGAAATGATTAGCGCGGCCAGGGAGTTGATAAAGACGTGGTTTTCATCTATCGGCGGCTTGCCATACGAAACGCCCGCGCGAAAGGTCCAGTGCTCATTCATGGCGTACTCCAGCGCCGTACGGACAATGTGCTGATCGTTCCAGCCCACGCCATGCTGGAAGACTTCGTTTCCAAACTGCGGGACGCCATGCCAGTTAATCCACTTGTAATCCAGAAAACCTTCCAGTTTGGGCGTGATTTTACAGGCAATGCCTGCTTGAATCTTTTGTGGCACATCCAGGCTCTTTGGAAAAATATCCGTGTATTTTTCAAACCGGCTCATCCATTGCGGCGTGGCATAGGCCGCGCCGATGGAGAAACGGTCCCACTTTTTTTGGACACCCAAGGTAAGCCCCGCGCCATAGGAGTCGTCCCAGCTATAGTCCGCGTTGACCTGTTGAAGCTTCAATGTGAGGTGGTCCGATATCATGAACTGCGAATTGATGTTCAGGGCAATGCCCCCGGACCAGCCTTTCCCAAAATCCTTCGCGAACGTGAGGGGTATCCGCGCGGAAAACAGTTGCAGCCGCCGGTCCCAGTTCTGCCCAAAAATCTTGGGGATGATGCTGCGGGAATGTTCAAACTCCGTGGTCAATCCGGAAATAACATAAAACCCCGTGCCAAACGTAAAATATTTCGTGGGCCACACCATGCCGAAATCCGGTCCGCCCAACGGCATCCGATCCGTCATTTTCCGGTCAAACCAGTTAGAAGCGATGCCGCGCGGCTCCAGTCCGCGTTTGATGGAATACAGGCTGAACATGAAATCCATCCGGCGGTCCAGATGGACGATTCCGGCAGGATTGATAATGCACCACGCCGGGTCCTTGCCGTCGGCCACCCCCGTCCCCGCCAAGGCTTTTGATTCCGCGCTGTAGCCCACCATGTCCATGCCATTGGTGGCCTGGACGGTTGCAGGAATCCCCCAAGCTAAAAGAACCGATGCGATAAAGCAATAGAGCGCGATGCCGGACAACCCGCCGGTTCTCGTTCGCGCCATGCTTCATCCTCCCGTTGCAGACCCTGTGATACCGCAACCGTGCGGTCTCAATCCTTAACCATGGTCCTTGTCAGGCATCCTCCGCCTGGATATAGGACTCGGTCTCCGAAGCCACCTCCTGTTCGGATTGCTGCCGCGCCTTCCGCACGCGGTCCAGGCGTTTCTGAAACTGCGCCGCCCCGAAGGCGGCGAATTCTTCATGGGTGATGCCGAACGGCGGCGGATCATATACGGAAAACACCTCGTTGATGACCCCCAGGGCGGGCGTGAACAATGCATTCATGGTCATCTCCACTTCATCCCACAAGGACGGATCGCTGGCCATTAAGCGGCTCAACAGATACACCCCGTAGGCGATATGCCGCGACTCATCCATCCGAAGCCGCGTGATCCCGTCGTGCACCCCCGGCAAAATCTTGAAACGGTCAATGACCGTGAAATACCCATGATAGCCCGTTTCCGCCAATACCCCCTCCACGATCATGTTATACAGGCACGACGCCCGCACCTGCGCCTCCGGCGAGGGATCCGTCCGCAACGCCCCCAGCGCATTGGGCAGCGCCTGATATACCAGGATTTTATAGTTTGCCGACTGGTACTGCGTCAGGTCCGCCGGGGCATCGCACACTTCGCGCAAGACCCGGCTGAAAAAATCCACATGTTTCGCTTCCTCGAACAGGAACGTGGTGAGAAAGAGCTGTTCTTCCGTGCGCCCTTCGTTCGCGATGACCTGAAGCAGGGGCAGCAGGTCCAGGGTGACGGCCTCTTCCCCCGCCACGAACAGCGCGGTAAGCCGCAACAGGAAATCCTTCTCCTCCTTGCCGAGTTTTTTCCAATCCTGCCGGTCCTTTTTGAAATCAATGTCGCTGGGATTCCACACCCCAAATTTCTTGGCCCGCTCAAACAACAACATGGGCGGTGTGTCCCGATGCAATCCCCGCGTGGTCGTGGTAAATGCCGTATGTGCCATGTGCTGCCTCCTCCGGGGGCAGTATACCAGACTTTCGCCGTTTTGTCTTGTTTGCCCCATTCTTGGTATAAAGACATGGAATGTTAACCAGTGAGGGCTTGCCCAATGAAACGCAATTTGGCCGC
>CAYXPO010000550.1:0-3786 GCA_964466925.1 uncultured Nitrospirales bacterium | reverse complement strand
CAGGGCGTACTGGGTAGAAGGCGCGGTGGAAGGCCAACCCGAAGGCGAAGGCGCAGTAGAAGGCAGTGAAGAAGGCAGTGAAGAAGGCAGTGAAGAAGGTCTTGAAGAAGGTCTTGAAGAAGGCGCGTTGGAAGGCCAGCCCGAAGGCGAAGGCGCAGTAGAAGGCAGTGAAGAAGGTGTTGAAGAAGGCGCGGTGGAAGGCCAATCCGAAGGTGAAGGTGCGGTGGAAGGCATCGAAGAAGGCAGTGCGGAAGGCGCGGTGGAAGGAGAAGGCGAAACCGGCATCCATAGTGCCGACCAGGATGGCGATGGCCTTATCAGCCTGTCCGAACTGTTGCGTGTCATTCAGTTCTTCAATTCCTTCGGCTATCATTGCGGCTTGGATACGGAAGACGGCTATGCGCCGGGACCGACCGGCGTCAAAACCTGCACTCCCCACGCCAGTGACTACAATCCGCAGGACTGGCTGATTAACCTGTCCGAACTATTGCGTCTGATTCAGTTCTTCAACTCGGGCGGGTATTTCCCGTGCCTGGGATCCGAAGACGGGTACTGCCCCGGGCAGGTTTGACGCCTTGACGAAACCGTGACATAAACGACAGGGCCTTGTGGTAGAATATTCCGCCACAAGGTTTTTTTTCAGGAGTTTGCTATCAGGAGGCGAGAAAACCATGGCGGAGAAGAATCTGGGTGTATTGATTCATGGCGCGGGGTGGGTGGCCGGCGAACACGTCAAATCGTTTAACGCGAATCCGCATACGCGGATCGTGGCCATCTCCAGCCGAAAGCGCGGCAGTTGCGAGCGTCTGGCGGCCGCCCATGGCCTTACGGATGTGGCCTTCTATATCGAGTACGACAAAGCCCTGGCGCACGAGGGCGTGGATATCGTATCCATATGCACCCCGCAACAGCTTCATGCCGAAAACACCATCGCCGCGGCCCGGGCCGGAAAGCATCTGGTGATTGAAAAACCGATCGCGAACACCCCGGCGGAAATGCGGGCCATGCGCGAGGCGGTTCGCAAGGCGGGCGTGAAGACCGTTGTAAGTTTTGTCCTGCGCTGGAATCCCCTGTTTGAGACCATCAAAGCCATGGTGGCGGACAATGCCGTGGGGGACATCTATTGTGTCGAGACGGACTATCAGCATGACATCGCGAGCTGGTGGTCGGGCTTTGACGAGGCACGAACCCTCAAACTGGGTGTCAGCGCCATGCTCACGGGCGGATGCCATGCCCTCGATGCGGCGCGGTGGTTCGCGGGCAAAGGACGCTACGAAGCGGCCTCGCCGATCGAGGTTTTCGCGTATTCGGGCGGATGTCGAAAAGGACGCAGCGAAGAATTCAATTACTTAACCAATTCCTGGAGGCCGGCGCCGCCCCTGGAGTATGACGATCTCGAAATGGTCATGATCCGCTTCGATAACGGCGTCCTGGCAAAAGTATCGGTCAATTACGGGTGTGTCATGCCCTATACCTTCCCCATCGAGATCTTTGGCGACCGGGGCACCATCAAGGACAACCGGGTGTGGTCCCATAAGTTTCCCGGACAGAAAAAATGGGTGGAAATCCCGACCATACTGCCGGACAGCGCCGATGTTTCCCATCATCCCTTTCAGGGGCAAATAGACCACTTTGTTCAATGTATCCGCGAGGACCGCGAATCGCATTGTAACCTGGAAGATGCGATTAAAACCCACGAAATCGTCTTCGCCGCGCAGGAATGCTACCGAACCCACCGGCCCGTGCGCCTCCCCTTGGAAGAACCATGACCATTTCGGCCTCCGGCCGCTTCACACACCAGCAGTGGGAAGCGAAAAACATGAATAACGGTTATTGCACGGAATTCTTCGCTTTCATACAGTCCAAAGTGCGATAACTCGTTTTTTCGACGGTTGTACGGGCAAAATTGAAGTATGTTTCCAACCGGAGACAACTGCGAAAGAGAAGGAATAAAGAGAAAAAGAAAAAGCGTAAATTCTTTACCGTATATCCTTGTAAATATGATAAAATGCGGGCATGGTTTAATTTTTGTTTTTTGACTGCGGGATAAGGGAAGAAAAGCAATGTACGGGATGACGCAGACCAAGGGGAACGGTGTTGCCTTTATCACCTTGATGATGCTGTTGATGGCCACAGGGTTCGCGGGGCCTTTGGCGGCACAAACCACGGTCTCCATCACCCGGACAGTGGAGGGGGGCGGCAGTTATCTCTCGGGTTCCACGGTGGACCTGACCATCACATTCCTTAAAAGTGGTTCCGAGGCCATCACCCAACTGGGGCTCACGGAAACCCTCCCAACCGGGTGGACCTTTGACTCCAATGTGTCAGGCAGCATCCCGGAGATATCCCCCGTCCAAGGGGAATCCGGCATCATCAGTTTTGGTTATTTCGTGCTGCCCATTACCTACCCGGTGAGCTTTACCTACCGGGTGGCGATTCCTTCCGGGAGCACGGGCAACGTGACATTGAGCGGACATGGCATCTATGCAGTGGGGGAAGGCTCGACGGTAGAGACGGATGTGGTCTCCACTCAAATTCCTTATGGTGGTGCCGAAGAAGGGGAAATCGAGGGAGAGGGTACTGGGGAGGGAGAAGAGGAAGGCACCACCGAAGGCGAGATGGAAGATGGGGTGTTTTTGGCCCGCGCAGTGGGTGGCGATGGCGCATATCATCCCGGTGCCACACTAGACATAACAGTGACCCTTACACGGACGGGCAGCGGAACCCTAACGCAACTGGGGCTTGTGGAAACACTTCCCGCCGGATGGTCGTTCAGGCGTCTTGTAGGCGGATCGGTTCCAAGTGTCGCGCCGCCGTCCGGAACAACAGGAACGCTGGGCTTTGCATGGATATCCATTCCCGCTTTTCCGGTTACCTTCACCTACCGGGTGAATGTTCCCTCCTCCAGCACGGGCGATAAAACAATCACCGGCCATGCGATTTATGCGTTCGCGGAAGCGCAAATGAACAGCCCGGATACGGCCACGATCATTTCGGAAGGCGCGGTGGGGGAAGGAGAGGGCGGGGAAGACGAAGGAGAGACCGAAGGGGCGGTGGAAGGCATGGAGTTGAGCCGCAGAATACCGGCCGGGGGCTATGAACCGGGAACGGCGATGACGGTGGAAATCACCTTGCGGTATACCGAGGCGGATGCGGTAACCTCCTTGGCATTGAACGAAACACTTCCCGCTGGCTGGACCTTTAATTCCCTGATCTCGGGCAGTATTCCGAATATGGGACCCTCATCGGGCGCTTCGGGCACATTGACTTTTTTGTGGGTGGCCATCCCGGCGTTTCCATTGACCTTCCGGTACCGGGTGAACGTTCCATCCGAAGCGAGCGGCACCTATGAATTATATGGCTTTGCACGTTACCGCACATCAGGAAATGAAATCGTCTCAAATCAGGCGGTTACCTATGTGACGGAGGGTTTGACGGAAGGGGAGGAGGAAGGCGAGGGAGAAATCATATTTGAAGGAGAGGAAGAAGGGGAATCACCGTATGATCTTACCGTAAGCCAGATACCCGTAAGCGGCTATTCGTATATACCCGGCGGAACCGTGGATATGCGAATTCGGTTCACCTACAAAGGCACGGAAGCCGTCACGGCCCTGGCGCTGGTGGAGACGCTGCGGCCGGTCGCCGGGCGTCCGCGCCCGGTGTGGCCCTGGCTCTGGGCGGCGACGACGCTCGCCGCGCTCTACACGCTCGTGCTGACCGGTTTCTGGCTGTTAGGGCAGGGGCTGTTTGCACTGCTGGTCCTGGCCTGCCAGGAGGGGTCGGTGC
>CAYXPO010000549.1:0-3788 GCA_964466925.1 uncultured Nitrospirales bacterium | reverse complement strand
CTCACCGGCGCGGCGGCGATTGCGGTGGCCGGGGAAGCCAATGGCGTGGCCGTGGCGGGGATTGTGAACACCCTTGGAAGCGCCGGGCCCGTGATTCAGGAACTCTGGATAGGAAAGATGATGAAGGGGCCGGACATGACGCAGAACATTCATAATGCGAACATGCTGACCCTGGCCATGAGTGTGATTTTTGCGTTGTTGATGATAGTAGTGGCGTGGCGCCTGCATACGGCACACCGGGATAATGCCCGCAAACGGGCGGATGGAGAAACATCATGAGCACGAAAAGCAGTATTTCGGGTTGGAAGGACAAGATTCTATTTACGCCGGGGCCTCTCACCACGAGCCGGACGGTGAAACAGGCGATGCTCCGCGACCTTGGCTCGCGCGATTTCGAGTTCATCAGCGTGGTCCGCTCGATTCGGGAGCGGCTGGTGGCCCTCGCCGGTTCACATCCCGGTGAATACGAGGCCATCCCCATGCAGGGAAGCGGCACATTTTCCGTCGAGTCCGTGTTTTCCTCGTGCGTGCCGCCGGATGGAAAAGTGCTGATCATTGTCAATGGCGCGTATGGCCAGCGCATGGTCAAGATGTGCAAGACGCTTAACATCGAGACGGAAGTGCTGGAATACCCGGAGAACAGCCTGCCGAATGTGAAGGAAGTGGAGGCCGCGCTCAAGCATTTCGCGGGGCTGATAACGCATGTGGCGATTGTCCACTGCGAGACGACCACGGGCATTATCAACCCCGTCCAAACCATTGGCGCGTTGGCCAAGGCCGCGGGCGCACGGTATTTTGTGGATGCGATGAGCAGTTTCGGAGCGGTGCCCCTGAACATCGCCGCGTCGCACATTGATTACCTGGTTTCCTCCGCCAATAAGTGCATCGAAGGCGTTCCGGGCTTCGGCTTCGTCATCGCGCGCCGCGCCGCCTTGCTGGAAACGGAAGGGTGGGCGCGCAGCCTCAGCCTCAACCTTCTTGATCAATGGAAAGGGCTGGAAGGCAACGGCCAATTTCGCTTCACCCCGCCCACACATGTGCTGTTGGCCTTTTATCAGGCGCTGCTTGAACTCGAAGCCGAGGGCGGCGTCGAAGGCCGCGCCGCGCGGTATTACAAAAACTATCAGACCCTCATGGAAGGCATGCGGGAAATGGGATTCAAGGAATACCTCCCGCCTGAATTGCAGGGATACATCATCACCTCGTTCTTGTATCCCGATCATCCCAAGTGGTCGTTCGAGGAATTCTACAAGCGTCTCAATGCCCGCGACCTTGTCATTTACCCCGGAAAAGTCAGCAACGCGGACTGTTTCCGCATTGGCAACATCGGCCGCATCACCGAACCGGATGTCAAGGGCCTGTTGTCCGGCATACGCGAAGTCATGCGGGAAATGGACCTGTCGTTGTAAGACCGTTTGAAACAGCGCCACCTTGAAAACAGGTATAGCGTAGTTCCCATTTCCCAATGGGACGTTTTGGATTGACTCTTGGCTGGGCCTGGGAGCTACACGCTGCAAATGTGCAAATGCAGATCAAAAACCTGGGAGCGGTGCACCAATGAGTGTCTTTGGCCGAAATGTGTCAGTTGTCCTGATGGTTCTGTTTGGCGGAATCCCCGTGTCCGGCGTGGCGGGGGACACCGCAACCGTAGCCGTCGAAAATGAATTCTTCTCGATTGGGGTAAATCCGGGAAACGGCGTGATGGAGTCGTTCGTGGTGAAATGCCTGTCCACGGACTTGCTTGGCGAAAAACGCCTGGCGGCCAATTTCCGCATTGGCATGCCCTTGCCGGAGTACGGGGCGCACTATATCGAGGGCGAAAAGCAGCACACGGCCTCCGTAAAAGCCTCCAAAAACCAGATCGAGGTCTGCTTTGAACACATGGTGTCCGATTCCGGCGAATATCCCATCCAGTTGAAATACCGCATTGTTCTGGAGGGGGATTCGGTTAAATTCCGGGCGCGGTTGACCAATCCCACCGAGTATCCCATCGCCGAATTCTGGTTTCCCCGGTTGGGCGGCTGGACCCAGTTTGGAACCTCGGGAATGCCGATGACCGCCATCCCCAATTACACAAGCTGCGCCCATGCCACGCCGTTGTTTCAATGGTTTCCCGGCGGGCGGGGGCTCGGCGCGGAAGCGGCGGAATTCTCCACCAGTTACCCCGGCATGGTGATGCCCTGGTGGGACCTCTATAACGCGGAATCGGACCGGGGGTTGTACATGGGCTATCACGACACCACGTTCCGCCTGAGCACATGGCACACGTATTTATATCCCACCACTAGCGGGCGGCCCGGCCGCACATGGATGACACCGGAAGAAGCGTGCGGGGCGCCGGTGGGGTTGGTCTTCTCACATGTGCGCTATCCCTATATTGCATCGGGGGAAACCCTGGACAGCGGTGAATTTATTCTTCGGTTGCACCAGGGAGACTGGCACAAAGGTTCGCTGGGATACCGGGAGTGGTTTCTGGAACACTTCCCCTTCGACAAATCCACCAGTTGGCTGCGCAAGGAGGGCGCATGGTTTACTTCCATTCTCTATCAGCCCGAGGACAAAATCATTGCCGATTATAAAACCTATGATCAATGGACCCAAGACGCGAACGCGTGCGGAATTCACTGTTATGAGTTAATCGGCTGGGACAAGGGCGGCATCGAACGCGACTATCCCGCGTATATACCCGAGGAAAAACTCGGCGGATGGGAGGGGTTTCGCGGGCTGATGCAGGCCATCCGCGGGCGGGGCGGCAAGGTGCTGGTCTTTGCCAATTACAACGTCATGGACTGCAATACGGAATGGTACCGCAACGAATTGCAAACCTATACCCACCAGGACACCTTCGGGAAAACACCGAACTGGATGGCCTGGGGCGAGAGCACGCTCACCGCGCGGCTCGGACTCAGCGTGCGCCGTCATGTGATGGCGTCGGTGACGCCGGAGTTCGAGAAGATTCTGGAGAAACAGTTTGTCGCGATTGCCCAATCCGGCGCGCATGGACTGCAACTTGACAAGGTGGTGGCGGGGTCCGCGCTGGATTTCAACCCGCGCAACACGCTCAAACCCGATGTGGCGTTGTGCGAGGGGCTGGTGCAGGCCATGGGCCGTGCGCACGAAGCCTGCCGCGCCGTGCAGCCGGATTTCTGCTTCGCGTCGGAGGCCGGCCAGGACCGCCTCATCCCCTTTGTGGACGTGTTCTACCGTAATGCGGCCGGATTCGACATCGCGCCGCTCCGCTATGTCTTTCCGGAATGGACCGCCTGCCAGCATGTTTCGGCCCCCTATGATTTCAACGGCGTGAATGGCGCGGTACTCACGGGCGCGGTCATTTGCATGGAGCCGGATTCGTATCAAAACACGCTGGGTCACCCGCAGTACCGGAAAATCGGCGAATACATCAATGAAGTGCAACGGCTCCGCACGGAGTTGGCCGACATCCTCTTCCTGGGCCGGTATTACGACACAATGGACGCGCGCATCAAGGAAGTCACCGCAGGCAAAGGAGGCGGCGCGCCCACGTATGCACCGTCGGATTCCGGCGCACTCCCGTACCGTGTGCATGGCCACCGTTCAACAGATCAGCGCGCGATAGCCGTGGCGAATGCGTCAACCGATGAACGTCTGTACTTCTGGGAGTTTCTAAAAGGCTCCGTGACACAGGCGGATCTCTATGAGCCATTTCAGCCGGTGCGGACAGTCTCTTCCGGGGAGCCAATATCCATCAAGGGGCAAACCGTGCAGATTCTCGTGGAACATCCGGCGCCATTCCCGGAAAGCCTGAAATT
>CAYXPO010000548.1:0-3788 GCA_964466925.1 uncultured Nitrospirales bacterium | reverse complement strand
GAACTGCATGCCCTCCGCCCGGGCGTCTTCCTGATCGCCTACATCCGCCAAGACCTCTGGGATGCCTTTATGGCCACACGGCAGTGAACAGGCACCGCACGATTTATTTCCGGATGGCGCGGGTAAAGCCACGCTTCAGCGCGGGTTCGGTTGTGGGGAGCATCTGAGCATGCACGGCCAAGGCCGGGGACGGCCTTGTCCGTGCCACCCTTGCAAAATGACATGGTGACCTGAAGCAAACGGAAATGCTCCCCCCAGTTTTCCCAGCCTTCCCAGTCTTCTCGCCAGCAAGTTGATACCCGCCCGCGCCTTCTCCCACAATACGCCAATGCAGGCTCAGACGTCAGACAAAGAAACACACACCCGCCCCCGCGAAGCACTTCCCTGGTGCGGGTTGATGCTCTGTCTGGCGCTCGCGGCGTTTTTGCGCATGCGGGGCCTTCGCAATGAATCGGCGTGGGGCGATGAAGCGCTGACCCTGTTGCATCTTCCCGCATCGAACCTGGCCGGTTTCCTCCGGGGCGCCTTTGGCGAAGACCCCCGCCTGATGCTGTCGCCCGTCTACTATCTGCTGGAATACGCATGGTCCGCCGTGTTCGGGGGCTCACTCGCCGCGATTCGGATGCTCTCCGTAACCTTGGGGTTGGTTAGCGTGGGGTTGATTTTTCTTGTGGCGCGGCGGTTGTTCAATCCGCGGGCGGGCGTGTTGGCGGCGTTTCTGCTCGCCGCCTCCCTGGTACAGGTGTATTATTCGCAGGAAGTGCGCTTCTATGCGCTCATGGGCGTTTTCAGCCTTTTGTCCTTCCATGCGCTGATTCGCCTGCTTGAATCCGGCGGAGTGCATTGGGGGCTGGTGCATTGGGGATGCAATGCCCTGCTGCTGGGAACCCATGCCTTCGCGCCGCTCTTCTTCCTTGCGCAAGGGGTGTTTCTCCTGGCCACCCAGTACCGCCGGATACGATGGCTTTTCCTGTGGGGCGCGGCCCAGGGAATGATCCTGGTGCTGTTCGCCGTATGGCTGAAATTCCTGCACTACGACTTCGCCGCGCAGAGTCAGGCCTACAACGACGTGCCGCCCACGCTGCGCACGCTGGCCAATACGTTCATTGTGTTTGCCGGAGGCCGCTTTTCCAATCTCAATCCCGCTCCCTTTATGCCGGGGCGCATCTCACTGGATGGGGTCTTGGCGGGGATGAGCGCGGCCATCGCGGGCGCATCGCTTATACTGTTATGGAAAAACCGATCCGCGGCGGCAAACCGGAATGCATGGCTCTTGGCGTTGTGCTGGTGGCTCATTCCCGTGACGGCCTTGTATGCCGTGGCGCTTGTGTGGCGGCCCTGTTACTTCGACCGGTATGTCCTCTATTCCTCCTTCGGACTCTATGTAGTGATGGCGGGAACCCTTGTGAATCTTCCCGCCCCGCGCCTGCGCCATGCGGCGATAGGCGTGATCGTGATGGCCTGTTTATACCAGAGTCTCGTCCTGCCGCGTCCGTTCCGCGCGGATTATCAGGCGGCGGCCCGCGCGGTGGCCGCCGATCCCGCGCCCAACACCGTGGTGCATGCCCTGAAACAGTTCAACGCCTTGGGCGTCCGCTACAGCCACCCGGTTTCACGGGATCGCATCGTTACCTTCGAGGGCTACCCCGAGTTGTGCGCGGAAACCCTTCGCGCGGCGGAGGACGGCAAGACCGTGTGGGCCGTATTCTATCGGTGGGACAACATCGAGGATTTCGTGCAGAAAATGCACGACGCCTCTCTGCATTGCTTCTGCCGCGAATTCGGCGGCATGCCCCCCCTTTCCGCCTGCCGGGTGTTTCAATGAGCGCCGCCTATATCTCGCGGTAGATTTCCATTTCTTCCATGGCTTCCTCGGGGCGCCGCGGGATCATGATCCGCTCCGCAGGCAACACCGCCGGGCGCTTCAACAGCACGGTCTTCAGATGCGGCAGTGTGTCCACCGCCTGCCGGGTCTGCGCGTATTTGCTGATGAGGTGCAGCGTCAACAGCAGCCGGGCAATCCGGAACTGGTGCGGGCTGTTGTAATACACCCCGAAGCCGCGCTCGCACGCATACGCGATTTTGTCCGCGCACGCGTCCGGTCGGTTGGCGTTCAATTCCGACCACGAAAACAAATCCAGGTCTTCGGGTTGCCGCACATAGTGTTTCGAGTCAAAATCCACGTCGAGCCGCTCGTACAATTCCACCACCTTGTCCAGCCAGTAGAATATCGAGCGGTAGCCCTCCTCCATCAAATCCAGTTCGATCCGCGCGCTGTCCACCGTGTCCAGCGTCTGTTTCCGCAAATACGCTTCCCGGTCCTCATTCTCGTCCGGCACCATCCGCACCCGCATCTTCTCCGCCGGTTCGCCGTAATTGAAACTCTCCAGGATCGTCGCTATCGTGAACTTCCCGTTCGACAGCAACGCGCACTCGCGCAGCAACGGCGCGGTCAGGGCGTCGTTGGACAACACCTGGTCCAGTTCCGGCGCGGCCTCGAACAAGTCAATCTGCCAGTCAAACCACATGTCGTGAAATAGATGCACCAGCGCCCGCCCGCACCCCTCCGGCGACGCCCCCGCCGCCTTGTCCACCAGCTCCATGAACCGCTGCTGAAGCCGCCACTTGGTGCGCCGCAGAATGTCGTGATCAAACAGGAACCGGATCACGAGCAAGCGGTCCAGCGCCAGGCTCGCCTTTTCCTCCGAAATGCGGCCCCGCGCCGCAATGTGATCAATCCAATGATGACACCACTCCCGCAACTGCCGCGCCACCATGCTCCGCGGCTGCCGCCGGATTTCCTCGAGCGAGCCCCGTTCCACGTTCGCCTTTTTCAACACCGGCAGCAATTCCCGGTTGAAGGTCTTCGGGTCGTCCGCGTACAGCAGCAGTTCATCCGTCCGCGCATCGTATAAATACGATCGGTACAGATCGCTGACCAGCACGTAGTTTACATTCACCACGCGCGCTTCATTCACCAGCGCCCGCGTGCTCTCGCAAAAATCCAGCCCCCGTTCCACCACCGCCGCCGGCGGCTCCAGCGTTCCCGGCATCACAAAAAACGTCACCACCGCCGTTTGCCCGCCCGCCCGCAGCAAATACGGCACGGCGGACAGCGCCGCCGCCGCCCCCTTCGCCGAAAACGGGATCGGCTGTTCCCAGCCCAACAGGCGCAACAACTCTTCCGCGTACCGGTGCTGCTCCAGCTTGGAGGAATCCGCCAACCGCCCCCACCACGATTCGCACAGCCTCGAAATTTCCACGGATGCGTCTCTCATGGAACTCCTTCTCCCTTCTGAACGTTGTAGCCCGCCGCTTCGATATGACGCCAAATGACTTCTTCACGGCGGCCCAAGAGATCAAGCCCTCGCACTAAAAACGGCGCGAGTTCCTCCCGGCGCTCTCCCAAGGCCCGAAGAAACTCCTCGCTCGTCATCACTTCCATTGCTATTGAATTCTTCCCCGGAGGAGACCAGCGCCGCCCGGGGCGGACCACCACCAGCGCACGGTCCCGCGTGTCCGCTAAAAACAACAACTGAACCGCCTCTTCCAGGGCCAGTGCGCCCCGCAAGGCATCCACATCATCGGAGGCCTTCAATATCATCCCGCGCAATTCCGGAAATAAGGGGAAATGCATGTCCACTTGGTAATAAGTCCGGTTGCCCTCCGCCCTCCGGTGAATCAATCCCGCCGAACTCAGCCGCTCCAATTCCCGCTGAATGGCGCGAATCGGAAGTCCTGTCGCCATCTCGATTTGCCGCTGGTAATAACTGCGCAACGGGTCCAGG
>CAYXPO010000547.1:0-3792 GCA_964466925.1 uncultured Nitrospirales bacterium | reverse complement strand
TCGGCCACACCGTGACCCACATGCTGATTCAGATTGCGGCCGTGATGGGCTGCGATCCCATCATTCTCATCGGGGTGGACCACCGCTATGACGTAAAACCGCCCTCGTTTGCCCGCAAGCACCTGCGCCGCGCGCACCGGTATCTTATCCGGCGGGCCCAGCACACGGTGCCGTATAAAATGACCCAGGCGGCCTACCGGGAATGGGTGAAGGGGCGTTCCAACGTTGCAGTGGAGTCCTCGAAAGGTTTCTGGAACACGAACGACACGCGGATTGCCACGCATTTCGACACGCGGTACACGGGCCAGGGCGGGCGCAAGTTCCGGTTGCCCGAACCCGGGGAGGCGGAACTGGATTTTGAATGTGCACGGCGCTGGGCGGAGTCACACGGGCGGCGCATTCTCAACGCCACGCCCGGCACCGCCCTGCACGTATTCGAAAAAGCGGCCTATGACAGCCTATTCTGAACCGCCCGCCCTTGCGGTGGTGATTCCCTGTTTCAACAGCGCGGCCGTGCTGCGCCGCTGCGTGGAGTCTGTTTTGAAGAGTGCCGAGGATTGCCCGCAGTTGGAGGGGGTGTATCTGGTGGATGGAGGCTCCAACGACGAAACTTCCATGCTTTGCCGGGAACTGGCGGCCCATCCGCTGGTACGCATCATCGAACATGCGCCGCACAGCGCCTCGGCCAAGCGCAACGCGGCCCTTCACCGGATTACGGCGGACTGCCTGGTATTCACGGACCCCGATTGTGTGGCCACGCCGGACTGGCTGAAGGCGTTTGCCGAAGCGGCCAGGACGTGGTCCTGCTGCACCGGACGGGTCACCCCGCTTTCCCCCGGCCTGAGCACGGCGGTGCGCACGTCACCGGTTGATTACACCTACCGCCCCTGTCTTCTGTGGCGCGCCTTCGCGTTCCGGCCCGGTTCGTCGAACAACCTGATGATTGAGCGCCGCCTCCTGCAAACAGTGGGGGGGTTCCCGGAGGATTTGGGGCCGGGCACGCCGAACGGGGTGGCCGAAGACACGGAAGTCCTGTACCGGGTGCTCCGGGAAGGGGTTCCCATACGGTATTGCGCGGCGGCGGCGGTGCTTCATGATCACCCGGAGACGGCGGAGGCGTATCTGCGGAAGAAGGAGCTGTACGGGCAGGGCCTGAGTTACTTCATGCTTAAACGGTATTACACCGATCCCGCCACCTATTTTTCCCTCGCCGTGATGATGGGGCACTCGCTGGCGCGCGTGGCGCTGAATGCCGTGCTCCTGCGCCCCCTGCGGGTCCGTCAAGCCCTGCGCGAGGTGCGGGGCCGGGTCCGGGGAGGCTGGAAGGCGCTGCGGAAATAACGGGGGGCCGGGTTATTTCGGTGGTTCCGTCAAATAGGAGTATTGGTAGGCGAACCGGAGGGATTGGCCTTTTTTCAGGGTTTTTTCCAGGGTGAACAGTTCCAGGTTGAGTTGCGGCCATTCCGGGTGCCACCAGAGATAGGGGGTGGCATAGTGTGTGGGGTCGTAGGATACTTGCACGCCAAAATGGGCCTCATGGTTGAAAAAGGCAAAGCCACCGCCCTTGGCCTTTTTCAAGAGCGCCGCCTCCGGCCCCTTTTCCATTTCCCAATCGCGGTTTATCTTTGTCCAGGCGTCATCCTTGATATACACGCCAACCACATCGCAATTGTCCGATTTGGAAAGGGGATCAAATTCCGGGTGGGTTTTGAGTTGATACACCTTGGCTTCTTTGCCTTGGTGGGTAAGGCGGGAATCGAAACAGATACGGCCGGGGTCTTCGGGCTTGAGGGCAATGGTGCGCTCCAGCGTGCTTCCATTCTCCAGGGTTTTGGTCAATACAATTGATGTGCCGTTCACCGCCCCGGAGAAGGCAAGGGGCTTGGTTTGATCGTAACCGTTCAAGCCGATTTCCTCATGGGTGCCTTTGAGGATGTCCGCATGCGTCATGCCCTTGAGGAGGTTGCGGCCGGAGGGTTTGTGGAACATCTCAGCCAGTTTTCCGTTCTCTTCGGGAAGCACGGTCAGGCGCCACACGTCATTTTCGATCCGCAGGGCCTTCAAGGCATTATGCCGTTTCAATTGTGCGATGTAATCCGCCATTGGGCGGCCTTCGTTCTCCATGCTCACATTGTACTGTTGGCAAAGCGCGATATACCGGTCCACCAGTTGATTGAAGCGGGATTCGGACCAGGTACGGCGGCATTCGCCGTTCTCATAGGCCCATTGACCGCCGCCCGCCAGGATCATGGCTTTGTACGCGCAGATCGAGGCTTTTTCCACGCGGGCGCGCACGGTATCGCTTTTTGCAAGGGCGAGGGCCTGCTCGAAATAATCGAAGGCCTTTTTCGCGAAGTCCGGATCAATGCCGATGGCCTCCGCGCTGGGAAAGCAATTCGGGTGTTTCCCCTTGGCGGCGGTGTTGTCGTGGAGCAGGGTGAGATAATCGAGAATAGGCTGGGCGGATTCGGCGTAGTGCAGGCGGCAGAATTCCTCAACGAGCGGCCAGCTTTCCTGGCCCGGATGCCACAAGCACCGCGCGATCACATAATTGCGCAGTTCGGACATTTCCCCGCTGCTGCCGTTCCCGTTGGCCTGCATGAACACGCCTTTGACGTTGTTATTGAGGAAGAACCGCACATTGGCGCCGATGCTCCTCAGATTCGGGAAGGGCAAATCATAGCAACTGAAATTGGTGTTGTAGTTCCAAATCCAGATGTCCTGGCACATGGCTTTCCAGCCCCGCATATCCGCGCAGAATTTTTGGTTGAGCGGGCAGGCGGGATCATCCAGGGCATGGAAGGTGCAGCACTCGATGCTGCACAGTTGAATTTGCATGTTCGCGCGCGGGGTGATGGTTTTCGGGGGTTTCCGCGTATACCAATAGGCAAGCGTGCCGATCTTGACGTTGGGATGCTTCTTTTCCACGCGTTCGGCCACCGCGTTCACCAGGGCCAGATGCGGCCCCATGGGCGTGCCTTCGCGCTGGGTGATTTCCTCGCATTTCGGGCAACGGCAATACGCATCGTTGTCATTTTGGCTCACACTGATGTTTTGCAGGGCGGGATTGGCGTCCAGCGCCTTGATGACGCCGTCCGCGACAATTTCGATCACGTCAGGATTTGTCACACAAGGCTCTGGGCCGCCACCGCCCACCTCCAATTTCCGCTGCCCGTCCACCATCGCGAAATACTCCGGATGCGTCTGCCCTTGCAGCCCCGGATTGATCCATTGGTAGAGAGAGTGATTGATAAGGTTTTGATGGGTTTTTCCGCCCAAGGTTTCATCGCTTGACACCGTGTTTACATGGAGTTTGGCGGCAAAAGCCGGGTTGTGGCTGTTTTCCCAGTAGTAGGGCCACCGAAAGGAAAACGTGGGCGTATAGGCGTAATCGTCCTTTTCCAAAGGAGCCACCGAGGCGCGTTCCGGAAAATGGGTGTGGTCCGCCGTGAGAAAACGCACGCCCATATACTTGTCAAAAAACTCATACACGCCATAGAGCGTTCCCCGGGGGCGTCCCCCCGCAATGGCAATGTTTGACCGCCCAATCCGTATCCGCAACCCCTCCTCCCCCATGGTGGAGACGTCAAAGGCCAGCCGGCCCGCTTGGGCCACGGCCCCCGGACCGACAAACACGTTGTGCTTTTTTCCCCCCGCCGTGTCCTTGATGGACAATTCAAGCCCTGTGGCTTCCTTGAACAACTGTTGGAATTCTTTGGCCGCGTAGTGTTCGCTGGGCGATGCGTCCGGTACGCGGACGATTGTCCACTCCTGCATTTTCAGTGGGTTTAT
>CAYXPO010000546.1:0-3796 GCA_964466925.1 uncultured Nitrospirales bacterium | reverse complement strand
TCGTTCATGAGCGCGTTAATGGCGCGCTGGGTGTCTTTGTAGACCTCCTGCCGTTCAATTTCGATGGCGCTGCGCATCAGAAAATACCGGGAGGAAGAATACATGGCCACGCTTAACAGGGCGATCACGGCGCCAATAAAGAACAGCACCTTAACGCGCAGCGTCATTGGCGGCCTCTATTCCCTTTTGTCCGGTTCCGGCGGAAGGTGGTCATAATCGTTCCAAAAGGGCCACAATGGCCTTGGGTTCATGGGGAATTTCTATCACGCAGCGGAATCCCAGCGTGGCTTCACGGGTTTCAAACGGACGCGCATCACGGGCATTGAGCGCCGCGTTTTGTGACAGGTAATGCCCGCCGCGCACGGCCAGGGCCGTGCCGAAGGAGGGTGCGGCGCCACCGGTTCCGGAAACAGGGCTGCGCGTCCATTCCGCCACATTGCCCGCCATGTCATAACACATGGACCACGTCAGGTCCTTTTCAAAGGACATGACCGGCGCGGGGGCCGCGGTGTCTTCCTCGTCAAAAAGATTGCTTGCTCCGTCCAGCCAGGTTTCGCCCCAGGGATAGACCGCCGGGACGTTGGGCGCGCCATACGCGGCGCGCGCCCATTCCGCTTCAGTGGGAAGCTGTTTTCGCTGCCATGCGGCAAAAGCTTGGGCATCATAAAAGGACACGAAGGTCACGGGGAGTTTTTCGTTCTCGGCGTCCTCCAATTCGGGCGGGAAACGCCATCCCCCCGAAACACTCTGACAAAACGTCCGGAATTGGCCGAGGGTCACTTCGGCGGTATCTATGAGAAAGGCGGGGGTGTTTATTGGCACGCCTTCAATCTCAATGGAACCGGAAGATAGGAAAGACATCCCCTCCCTCCACTGGATCGCCCCCAGGAATTTTTCAATGGATTGAAGCCCCATGGCAAGGGCATTTTCTTCACCATTCTTTGCTTCGGTTTGCGCCAGGGCCCACTGTTTTTCCGCCTCGTCAAAAAGCCGCTGTGCGGCATCCGACAGTTTCGCGTTGACGCTGGCGCGCGCATGAATGCGGTCCACCAGGCGGGGCAAGTCCGAAAATTGCAGTGACGCAGCGGTGGGAATAGGCAGTACTGCGGCGGGAAGCGGTTCCGCGGTCAGGGTTTTACGCCGTGATTCAAGTCCAAACATGCCCCCCGCCATCCCCGCGACGACCAGTAACGCCAACACTGCGCCCGCCAAGGGCCGCACGGGCCATGCGCGCGCCGTTTTTGCGGATGCAGGCTTGGATTCCGCGGCCATCCCGGTTTCCACCCAGGCAATGATGGGCAGCAAGGCCGCCCGCAATTCGGAGGCATTCGCATAGCGTTGCCGGGGATCCGGATCGACGCACTTGGCGACAATGGCATCCAGCGCCTGCGGCACGTCTTTCATGATTTGCGACGCGGGCCGGGGCACGCCGGTCGGAACGTTCCCGGTGAGAATTTCATACAGGACGACCCCCACGCTGTAAATATCCGAACGTGCGTCAACATCCCGGCTGTTGCGCACCTGTTCCGGCGACATGTAAAACGGCGTCCCCATCACAATGGAGGCCCCCGTGAGCCGGTTATTGTCCATCAGTTTGGAAATGCCGAAATCCATCAATTTAATCGATCCGTCCATTGCAACCATGATGTTCTCCGGCTTGATGTCCCGGTGGATCGTGTATTGATGGGCATATTCGAGCGCCGCGCAGAGTTCGTCAATAATCCGCAGTGTTTGCTTGATGGGCAGGCGCTGCCCCGGCGGCAGCCCCTCAAGGATGGCCCGCAACGATTTTCCCTGCAAGAATTCCATGGAAATGTACACGATGCTTTCCGCCGTGCCGATATCGTGCACGCGGAGAATATTGGCGTGGGCCAGCCGCCGCGCGATGCGCGCTTCATTGAAAAAACGCTCGACCACCAGCTTGTCCTGGACAAACTGCGGCAACAGTGTTTTCAACGCCACGTCCTCGCCCAGGATATTATCGTGCACCTTATAAATGCAGCCCATGCCGCCCCGGCCAATCAGATTCAGCACCGTGTACCGTTTCGCCACCACCTGACCCCGGCGCAATTGAAGTGTATTTGGCATGGGCGCGAACGGCGCGGACGGTTCCGCCGCTTCAATTTTGATCTTGGGAAGCGCGGTGTTGCACTTGACACAGGCCTCCTGTCCGTCAGGATTCACATGAAAACATCGCGGGCATTTCACCTTGGCCATGATTACACCTTACGCCACAGGTCCTTTCTGGCCTCACGCGGCGAATTAACGACGTTGATGCCGTACATTTGGCAGAAAGCCTCGATATCCCGGCGGTGGTTTCCGTAAAACACGGCCTGATGGAAGCCCAGCACGTCGCGGCAGTCCTCGATGCGGTCCATCTGAATCTCCACACTGGTGCGGCACCCCCCCGCCGGCGGGGTGTTTACATTACCGATCACGGTGCCGGTATCCAAAATCAGTTCCTTGGGATTATTGAAACGCACCAACGTGACGGGCTGACCGGTTTTCCACAACACCTGCATGGACACGCCGATATTCGATTCGGAGTGGGACCGCAGGATATACGGCTCGTTTTCCTGATCAAAGCCGTTCATCTTCGCCCCGCAACTGCAATGCGCCACGATAAGCGCGTTTTTGTAGGTTTCGGGAACCGGATCGTTCATGAACGACGGTTTGTCCAGAAGATAACTGGTCAGCATCAGCGACATGGCGCCGAATACATCGGCCTCGCACCCATAGGTCACGCCGCCGTCCTGAAACAGCGTGGCCGCCATGCAGGGCGGCGTTGGCACCACTTGCGTGGTGACCATGCCCAGGCAGTCCGTGGTGATGGCATTCGATTCCTCCATTTTCAGCAAATGCTTGGCCGTTACAAACGAACGCGCGGCGTTGATGGTGTCCTGCTTGGAGGGTTCAATGATATCCTTGGCGCCTTTGCGCATGGATTTGGCGATTTCGTGCGCTTCTTCCGTTTCCGGCGTTTTTTGAAACAATTCATGGTAGGTATCCCGGGGGATGCGGCGCACTTTCGTGCCCAGGTGCTCCATCACCGTTTCTTCCCGCTTGTCGCCCTGAACCACCAACAGCCGCGTTTCCGCAAATTGCTTCTTCGCCCGCACCATGCGCAACGCCTGTTCCACCGCCTTGGTTTCCAGGGAGGAAATCACATGCACTCCAGGCTTGCGCGAGAACAGGTTCACCTGTCTGGTAAAGGCGGTGCCCACGGGCGCAAACACAATGGCGGGAACACCCGCTTTCGCCACCACTTCCGCCTTGGCCCAGGACCCCAAGTGTTGTAGATGCACCAGCACGGCATCGGGTTGCTCCGCCTTCACCTTTTTCACAAATGCCTGGACCGCCGCATCGTCGTCCAAGGGGTCCGCTTCAAAGCTCAGTTCCACACCCATTTGTTGGGCGCAGTCCACAAATGTCCGCTCATATTCCTGGCGGTGTTGGTCCAAATCATACGAAGTGCCCGGCCATCCAAGCCAATAGCCTTGTTTTTGCGTGGTGGGGATTGTGCCCAATTTTTCACGAATCAGCGCCCCCATCACCCGCACCTTGGGGTGGGGCCGGAAAGAGGCCAGATCAAGGGATTCCCCAAGGGGGACATCCGCAGCACCGGCGCCTTGCGCCGCCGCCACCCAGGGCAGGCTCAGGCCCGCCACCGAACTGGCCAAGAAACACCGGCGTGACATGGAACAACAACTGCATTTCCCGCTCATGGATTGCTGCATATTCATGGACACGTCCTCCATTGGTCCTGCCTTCGTTGAACCTTCATTGTACCGGACTT
>CAYXPO010000545.1:0-3826 GCA_964466925.1 uncultured Nitrospirales bacterium | reverse complement strand
TCATGGAGAAAGTATCATCGTATGAAACAGGCCGTTAACATCCCGGATACTCTCTGAAGAAGTCCGGAAGCCAGTAATTACTCATCATCAGGTTCGGTGCGGCGTTTCCAGCGGGGTTGTTCGGGGGCGGAGATTTTGGGCGGGGTATGGCTGGGCATGCCCATGCCCGCGGAACACCAGAAGCTGCCTTCGCCGAGGAGTTCTTCGACATTGATGCGGAGGGCACGGCTGGGGGAGACCCGGCAGGCGCTGGTGGCATGAATAATCACTTCGGTATATTCGGGCGTGACCACGTGCAGGAACACATCGCAGGAACCGCGGGATTCACCGAGGATTTCGGCCAGTTTGTTGACTTCACCGTCTTTCAATGCGCTTACGGGCACGCGGATATGCACCGCCTTGGTAAGCTGGCGCTCCGCTTCCTCGATAGGCAGGATGTTGACGGCAATGAATCCGGCCTCGTTATTTCGGTAATTAACCTTGGCGGTGATCATGGCGATGGAATCCGTCGAGAGCAGGCTGGCTTTTTGTTCATAGAGGTCGCTGAAGACGGTGACTTCGCAGGAGCCTTCGAGCGTTTCGACGGTGAGGAACGCCATTTTCCCGCGGCTGGTGAGATGTGTTTTAACGCCGGAGAGCAGGCCGCCGAGGATCACTTCCTGACCTTCGGCCAAGTCCTGCCGGTCCGCCAGGTTGACGGTGGAAAAACGGCGCAATACCGCCTTATGCCGATCTAGGGGGTGGCTGGTGACGTAGAGGCCGAGCATTTCCTTTTCGTATTGGAGCAGTTCGTATTCCGGCCATTCGGGAAGGTCCGGTTTTACATGCATGGTGACTTCTTCTGCGGCGTCCGCCCCCAGCATATCGAACAGGGAGGTTTGGCCGCTGGCGCGTTCCCGTTGCGCGATTTGCGCTTCCGAGAGGGCGTTTTCGATCACCGCCTCGACTTGACGCCGGTTCCATCCGGTACTGGCGAAGGCGCCGGCCTTGTTCAGGCTCTCCACGAGCCGCCGGTTCAAGACACGGCCTTCATGCCGGGAGCAAAAGTCGTAAATATCCTTGTAAGGGCCGTTCTTTTCCCGTTCGGCGGCAATCGCGAGGGTGACATTCTCGCCTACATTTTTGATGGCGCCCAACCCGAAACGAATGGAATTCCCCTCGACGGTGAATCGTGAAAAGCTCTTGTTCACATCCGGCGGCAGAACCGTGATGTCCATGCGCCGGCATTCATCCACGTAGAGGGCGGCCTTGTCCAGGTTGCCGGATTCACTGGTGAGCAGCGCGCACATGAACTCCACGGGATAATTCGCCTTGAGAAAGGCGGTCTGGTAGGCCACAAAGGCGTACGCCACGCTGTGGGACTTGTTAAATCCATAGCCCGCGAACGTTTCGATTTTGTCGAACAGTTCAGAAGCAAGACGTTCGGTGATATTGTTTTTCTTGCACCCCTCGATGAATTTGCCGCGCTGTTCGGCCATGAGGTCCGCTTTTTTCTTTCCCATGGCGCGGCGGAGAATGTCGGCCTGGCCGAGGGTGAATCCGGCGACGGCCTGCACGATCTGCATGACCTGCTCTTGGTAGACGGCGATGCCGTAGGTTTCCTTCAAGATGGGTTCAAGGGCCGGATGATCGTATTTCACGAGGGCCGGGTTAAACTTGTTCTGAATATAAGTGTCAATGAATTGCATCGGCCCGGGCCGGAACAGGGCCACGAGCGCGCTCATCTCCTCGAGGCTTTGCAGCCCGATGCGCTTGGCGAGATCGCGCATGCCGGAGCTTTCAAGCTGAAATACGCCGGTGGTCAGCCCGGAACGCAGCAGTTGGTAGGCCTTTTCATCGTTGGGTTCGATGGCGTCAATGGCGATGTCAATGCCTCGGTTTTCCTTGATCAGGCGCACGGCATTGTGCACGACGGTGAGCGTGCGCAAGCCCAGGAAATCCATTTTCAGCAGGCCGATGTCCTCGACGCCCTTCATTTCCACCTGGGTCGCCACGGTTTCCGAATTGGAAGCCTTGAAGAGGGCGGTGAAGTTGGTGAGCGGCTGGTCGCAGATCACCACCCCGGCCGCGTGCGTGCCGCAATTGCCGATGGTCCCTTCGAGCCGTTCCGCAAGCCCCCACAGGCGCGCGACCTGCGGATCTTCGGCAATCATCCGCTTGAGTTCCGGCTCTTTTTCCGCCGCGGTCTTCAACGTGATTTTAAGCTCATCCGGAACCAGCTTGGCGATGCGGTCCACTTCGCCGTACGGCATGCCGAGCACCCGCCCCACGTTCCGGATCACATTCTTGGCGAGCATGCGCCCGAAGGTGATGATCTGGCTGACATTGTCCTGGCCGTACTTGCTGCGGGCGTATTGGATCATCTCGTCGCGGCGCTCGAAGCAGAAATCTATGTCGAAATCGGGCATGGAGATGCGGTCGGGATTCAGGAAACGCTCGAAAAGGAGGTTATAGCGGACGGGGTCAATATTGGTGATCTGGAGGGCGTAGGCGACGATACTGCCCGCCCCGGAGCCGCGGCCCGGCCCCACGGGGATGCCGGAACGCCGCGCATGGTGGATGAGGTCCCAAACCACCAGGAAATAGTCCACGAAATTCATTTTCGCGATCACATCGAGTTCATAATGGGCGCGCTGGATTTTTTCCGCGGGAATGGGCGCGCCATAGCGTTTTTCCAGGCCTTCCATGACCAAATCATGCAAATACAGCTCTTTTTTGCAACCTTCCGGGGGGACGTAGTTCGGAATCAGATTCTGATTCAGGGGAATGGATACATTGCAGCGTTCCGCGATTTTGAGGGTGTTGTGGAGAGCTTCCGGGCAATGGGCAAACAGGGCGTGCATTTCATCGGGAGATCGGAAATAGAACTCGTTGGTCGGGAAGCGGAACCGGTTCGGATCATCCATGTTGGTGCCTGTCTGAATGCACAGCAGCACTTCATGCGCTTCGGAATCCTCGCGGGAATCATAATGCGAGTCATTGGAGGCAATCACTTGGAGGCCATAGTGTTTGGCGAGTTCCAGGAGGACGGGATTGGTCCGTGCCTCTTCCGGCATCCCATGGTCCATCAGTTCGATCAGGAAGTTGTCTTTGCCAAAGATGTCCACGTATTTTTTGATTATCCCGTGGGCGGTTTCCATGGCGCCTTTCAGGATGGCCTGCGGGAGCGCACCGCCGGTGCAGGCGCTCGAGGCAATCAGGCCCTCATGGCATTCCGCAAGCAACTGATCGTCCACGCGCGGCTTGTAATAAAAGCCTTCCAGGTAACCGGCGGAACTCAATTTGCAAAGGTTATGGTAACCGGTTTCGTTTTCGCACAACAGCAGGAGATGATGATAGGCGTTGCTGGGGGAATTGGCGGTGCGGTCGGTGCGGGATCCGGTGGCCACGTAAAGCTCGGAGCCGATAATGGGCTTAATGCCGCGGCTCTTCGCGCTTTTATAGAAATCAACCGCGCCAAAAAGGCATCCATGGTCCGTCAGGGCGCAGGCATTCATCCCGTATTGTTGGCACCGGTCCAGAATATGGCCGACCGAACTTACGCCGTCCAGGACACTGTATTCTGAATGCACGTGCAGATGAACGAAACTCATTCCTGTAACCACTCCCAAAGCATCGCCAAGGCGGATTCCGCCGTTAGCGCCTTGATTTCTTCCCGTGTGCCCTTAAAAACATGCCGCCTAACGCGGGTTCCGGCGGCGCAGGCCACGGCCATCCATACCAAGCCGACAGGTTTTTCCACCGTGCCGCCGGAGGGGCCCGCAATGCCCGTTACGGCCACCGTCCAGTCCGCCCCGAGGCGGCTTCTGGCGCCTTCGGCCATCTC
>CAYXPO010000544.1:0-3837 GCA_964466925.1 uncultured Nitrospirales bacterium | reverse complement strand
CCGAAAAGGTAGAGGAGTCCGACAAGGTATTCATTGCATTCTTTGTCGAGGTCGCCCTCGATGGTGTCGAGGGATTCGAGCAGAGGCAGATAGGGCTGGCCACTGTTTTTCCGGGCGAGCGCGGTGAAGAGAGTGCCGAAAAAGGGTGCTCCGGAGGCGGGGGCGTATTGTTCGGCCTCGGCGGGTTTCCCGGCCATGAGGAGCAGAAACATGGTCTCGATGTTGTACTGGGGCTTGGCCTGATCGGAGGCGAGGAGGGTGGAGAAACGGTTGAAGGCGTCGTCGTAGCGGTGAAGGCGGGCGAGGGCGCCCGCGAGGGATTCGAGGCCGGCGGGGTCGCTGGGGCGGAGTTTGGCGTAGTATTCGAGGCGCGCGGCGGCTTCTTCGTTGTTTCCGGATTCGAGGTTGATGACGCCGAGCATGTAATAGGCCTGAATGAGATTCTGGTTGAGTTCGAGGGCGCGGTTGAGCGCGGCGCGGGCGGCTTCGGAGTCTTTGATTCGGGCGAGGTTGAGTCCGAGCTGGTAGTAGAGGCCGGCGGATTCGGGGCTGAGTTTGATGAGTTGGTGGTAAAGGTCAATGGCGGCG
Source organism: uncultured Nitrospirales bacterium (assembly GCA_964466925.1). Lineage (GTDB taxonomy): Bacteria > Hydrogenedentota > Hydrogenedentia > Hydrogenedentales > CAILVY01 > CAILVY01. The sequence goes on along the minus strand of CAYXPO010000544.1, from coordinate 3,249 downwards.
ATAAGGTCGTTGGTGTTTTCCTGGAGTTCGACGAGCGCGCCATAGCCGAGGATGTTGCCGGGGTTGAGTTCAATGGCTTTTTTATAGGCGGCCATGGCCTCATCGTAGTGCTTGAGGTGTTGATGGATTTCGCCGAGGACCACCCAGAGGTTGGGCTTGTCGGGTTTTTGTTCGAGGGCGCGCTGGCACATTTTGAGGGCGCTTTCGTAGTCTTTGTCGCGGAGGTAGGTTTTGATAAGGCGGAGCATGGGGGTGGTGGCGGCGGGGTCGAGTTCGACGGTTTGGCGCATTTCCTCGAGGGCTTTTTCTTTTTCACCGCGGTGTTCGTAAATGGTGGAGGCAATATAATGGGCGTAGGCTTGGCTTTGGGGCCGGGCTTCGGCGGGCCAGCCGAAGTTTTTCGCGCGGGACCATTCTTGTTCGGACATGGTAACGCAGCCCGAAAACATCAGGGAAAAGACTACAACCACCGGCACAATGCACAATCTCATGAATATTCCGCCTTATTCAAACAACTTTTCAGTTTCCACGGCTCCCGCGATGGGCGCAAAGCTTTTCCGGTGCACGGGGCAGGGCCCGCATTTAGCGAGGGCCGCCAAGTGTTCCGAAGTCGCGTAGCCTTTATGTTTACCAAAACCGTATTCGGGATATTCCCGGGCCACGGCCTCCATTATACGATCCCGCGTCACTTTGGCCGCAATACTGGCCGCCGCAATGGATAACGAGCGGCAGTCGCCTTTAATCAGACGCTGTTGCGCCTGCACCACGCCGGGAAGAGCGAAACCGTCCACCAGCAGAAAATCGGGCGCTTGTTTCAATGCGGCCACGGCTTGGGCCATGGCCTTGTAGTTCGCGGCTTGAATGCCGATGCGGTCTATTTCAACCGCGTCCACGGCCGCGATACCGATGTCATGGCGTCCGTCTTGCAGTATGTCAAACAGGGCTTCGCGCTGCGCGGCGGTCAATTGCTTGGAGTCGTTCAGCCCGGGGACCGGTTCGGCCAGCACCACGGCGGCGGCCACAATGGGGCCGGCCAAGGGGCCGCGTCCCGCTTCGTCAACGCCGGCAATCCGGGAAAAGCCGTTGGCGTGGGCGGTGCGCTCGAACTGAAGCATGGCTTCAAGGCGGCGGAATTCCGTATCCGTCCCGGCCTGGAGGCGCAAACACCGTTCGTAGAGTGCGCGCGCGCCGGCGCGGGAATCCTGCCGCAATACGGCGAGCAGTTCCGGGGTAAAGGGCGGACCCGCCGCCACGGCCTGACGTAACGCTTCTAGTGTTTCTGCAACCATGAGCGGGATAACTCTACCTGGAAGGGGAAGGAAATGGCAAACAGGGAATGGGAAAGGGGAAACACGGACAAACACCGACGGACACCGACACAGGACACAGAAATATTGGTGGGGTTCGCTTCGCGCCACCCAGACCACAGAAATGTTGGTGGGGTTCACTTCGCTCCACCAATTCCACATAAATATTGGTGGGGTTCGCTTCGCTCCACCAATTCCACATAAATATCGGTGGGTTTCGCTTCGCTCCACCAATTCCACATAAATATCGGTGGGTTTTGCTTCGCTCCACCAATTCCACATAAATATCGGTGGGTTTCGCTTCGCTCCACCCACCCTACGTATTTTTAATAGGCGATTTGTTTGAGGGTCTCGGGGAAGTCAGGGGGAAGGAGCGCGGCGGGGCCGGTGGCGGTTTTGGCGGCATGGGCGATCATGTTGAGCAAAAGCCGGTCCGCGGCGGGATGTTGATCGAGGTTGCCGAGGACGGGCAGGGTGTTGAGCATGAACTTACCTTCGCCAAACGAATACCAGCCGTTGAGCACGCCGGAGGTGTAGCCGCCGGGGCCGCCGGATTGGAACATGGCAATGGCGAGGGCGGCGGTTTCATTGGGCATATCAATACCCTCGAACAAGTCATGGGTGATGAGCGGGCCGTAGTAATTCCAGTCCATGATGCCTTTGGGCATGAGTCCGTCGAAGAGGGGATGGGGTTTTGCGATGCATTCTTTGTGGTAAAGCCAGTCGGAGAAGGTGAAGAGGCGGCCTTTGTTTTTGAGGGGGAGCCAGCCGACGGGATTGTCGCCACGTTTAAAGGCGCGGGCATCCAGGAACAACACGGTGGAACCCTGTGCGGCGCGCCGCATCAATTCCACGCGGCGGTTGTCTTCGGGGTTTAGGGCGGAGAGGTCACCCACCAGAATGATTTGACGGGCGGCCGTCGAGGACGTTTCAAAGGATTGGCATTGAACCCCGTGGTGAACGAGCCAGTCCTGGACAGGCGCCTCCACGCCCCAGAGCAGGCATGTTACGCCCTCGGGAACCGCTTTTTGCGGGGTCTCAGAGAGATGAAAAAGGAGGCGTCCGCCGAGGGGCGCGCCGCCCTTTTCGAGGTTGGCGGCAAAGATGTATTCGCCTGATGGACCGTTAATCGTCACATCGCCGGAAAAGACGGGCAGGGCGAGGGGCGCCTCGGCTTCGGGCGTGGAAACGGGCACGGTGAGGGTGGTCTTTTGTTCCCAGGCGATGCCTTCGGGACCGAAGACGCGCAGGGTCACGGGGTACGCGCCGGGGGCAAGCACGTCTTCATTGGCGAGGACCGCTTCGAGTTTGACGGGGCGTCCGATGTAGCCGTGTTTGGGCACGGTGAAGAGGCACCAACGCAGGGGCGCCCAGCCGTTCTGAAGCGCCTCCAGGACTCCCGGCTTCCACTCGCGCCAGAAACTCCACAAGCCTTCGCCGGTGAAGCCGTGGTCGAGGAGGCCGGTGAGGTTATAGCCGCAAAATTGGGGGTTGGACCGGATGAGATCGAAACCAAGGATGCGTTGGCGGCTGTGCATCAGATCACTTTCGCGGAGAAGGTCTTCGGGGAAGGGATAGACGCCGTCCATGCCGTATTTCGGCCAATCCGCGAGGAGTCCGTCCACCATGGTTTGGAAATATTTCACATCTTCGAGATCGGGACGAATGCCGCGTTGTTCGTAGTGGCGCAGTTCACGAATACCGTTCATGAGGCTGCCAATGCCGTATTCGGAGAGAAAGACCGGTTTGGTGCCTTTGCCGATGATGCGGATGGCGTCTTCGACGGCTTGTGTGAGCGGCATGCCCGGATAGACATGGGCATCGCCCGCGCCGTTCATATAGCCGCCGAAAGAGCCCACATTCGGTTCGCTGCCGGGGGTGTACGAGGGGCTGTCCACCCCCCACTCGCATTCCCATGTGGTGCTTTCGGGATTGCAGAGCG
>CAYXPO010000543.1:2762-3846 GCA_964466925.1 uncultured Nitrospirales bacterium | reverse complement strand
GGTCCGGGAGATAAATGGCTCCTCCCCGGAAAGGTTGTACAACGGCCTGCGGTGCGCGCGGATGCAGTTCCCGCAGGAGGCGGTGTTCATTCTTGGCCACCGCGGTGGCCTCCTGTGCGTTTTTGGCCACAACGAATCCGAAGGAAGCGCGTTTGCGCCGCGTATTGACCGCCTGGAGCCGGAATATGAACTGAAAACGGCCTTCCTGGAACAACTCGAACGAAAGCGAGTGGAGGTCCGAGGGCCCCATTACCGCTTGGAGGCTCGGGAGAATGAATCGGTCTTTTTCCTGCAGGAGTCTGTCCGTGGCGTTTGCCAACGTTTCCAATTGATAGAAGCGCTTCAGTTCATTGCCCCAGAAGTCGTACATGGGCCGGAAACCGGACCATTGGGTGCGAAGGCCGGGTTCTGGTTTTCGTGCAGGACGGTTCATTTTTTCTTGACCTTGTATTCCTGATGGAGTTTTGACTACAGTGGATGACAACCACTGTACACTGCTCTTTGGCCGGGGTGCAACGCGGTGCGGGGTGCGGCGGCATCGGAGCGCGTGTGTGAAAGAAGGGACGCATTCTTTTTCTGAAGCAGTTGTGGTGTGGTATACTGAAATCTGGCAGCAACAAGAGGACGGGGAAGGCCGAGCAGGATGAGTAGAGCCGTTTATCGCCGGATGAGCATCATTGCTCTGATGGTGGGGGTGTGCGCGGCGGGGTGGGGGGGGCCGAATGTGCTGCTGTTGTGGGACGATGACGAGGGGACGGTGGTTCCGGAGGGGTTGAATGCGAACACCAAATCGTTGGTGGCCGCCATGGAGGCCGCGGGGTTCCTGATCAAATACAGCTATCAAACGCAGGGAAAATACAATGGGGCGAATCCGGCGCCGGAAGGGTTTGACGCGGTGGTGCATCTGAATGGCGGCGGGCAGTATTCCTACATACTCTCGAATATCGGCGCAAGCCGCCTGCTGGACTATGTAAAAAACCGGCACGGGGCATATGTCGGTTCGGAGAACAATGCCGCGCAGTTGGCGATACCTGTGGCCTTCGGCGGATTGCCGCAGTCCATGTGGGAGGTCACCCCGATAGAC
>CAYXPO010000543.1:0-2752 GCA_964466925.1 uncultured Nitrospirales bacterium | reverse complement strand
TTCACATTTAGCAGCGGGTATAAACAGGGAACGGTCCATGAATTTTCCGATGCCCCGGCGGTGGCGATTATGAAGGATACGAATGGCAACGACGCCGTGGCGGTGCGGGAACTGGGCACGGGCCGGATCGTCGGATTCCACCATACCGGCAATACCCTGGGCCAAACGACGCTTTCCAACCTGTATGTGCAGCGCCTTTACATTAACGCGGTCTTGTGGGGCGACACCAAATCCCCTGCCGTCGCCTCGATTGTGCGTGCGGACGCCAATCCTTCTTCTTCCGAATCCGTGAATTTCACAGTCCAATTTTCCGAAGGGGTGACCGGGGTGACGCCGGATGATTTCACAATCGCGGCGGGCAGCGGCGTGCAATATCAGCCAGCGGTGGCCGTATCTTCGGTGAAAGACCGGGAGTATACGGTGACGGTGAAGGGAATCAGCGGGAGCGGGACGCTGGGCTTGAATCTCACGGACAATGATTCGATCCGTGACAAAAGTTTCAATCAAAACCGGCTGGGGGAGGAGGGCCCGGGGAACGGGAATTTTTCGGGAGAAGTCTATACGATAGACCGCACCCCGCCGGTGTTGTCGAGCCTTCAATCAACGCAACTGGTGGTGCCTGAAGGGGGGCGCGCGCATTTTACCTTGACGTTTAATGAATCCATGGCCGCCAGTGTATGCCCCAAGGTGGATATAAACACGGTTTCCAACGGGGTAATTCACGCCAGCAGGGTCTCCGAAGGCGGGGATGGACTCTGGAAAAACAACCTCACCTATGAAGTCTCTTCGGATCGGGCCATTGTGGCGCAGGATGAGGGCACGGCCAGTATCGCGGTGTCCGGGGCGCAGGACCTGATGGGCGTTACCATGATTCCCAACACCGCCCATACGATTACGTTGGTGCGCGGCGGCCTGCGCCTCGTAACCGACCTCCCGGGGTTTTCCTATGGGCGCGTGGGCAAGGAGTTCAGCTTTCAAGTGAAGGTCGAGGGGGCGGCGGGAACCCCGGCGTATGAATGGTACAAGGTAAATGCGCAGGGCGCGGGAACGCCTGTGGGGCCCAATGCGGCAATTTATACATTGAAACCGCTGAAACTGGAGGATTCGGGGACGTATTACTGTGTCGTGTCGGATGCGCTTTCAAGTGTGCAAACACGATTTGCGGTGTTGCAGGTGGTGAAAGAACTCCCTGTGGCGCCTCTGGGGATGGTGATGCTTCTGGCGGGGCTATGTGCGGGCGCGGGGATGCGGGCATTGCGCCGGCGGTAATATGTCGGCGCTTGGTGCCGGGCGCCGGAAACAAGGAACAACAGGGATGCAACAACCGGTTACAATACGCGTGCGCGGCCATGAAGGGCTTTCATTGAATCTGTGGGATTATGGGGGGGAGGGACCTCCGGTCTTATTGCTCCATTGTACGGGAGGGTGCGGCCGCCTGTGGGACCCGGTGGCGGCGCGGTTGTGCCTGTCGCGGCGGGTGTATGCCTTGGACACGCGGGGGCACGGTGAATCGGAGAAACCCATGGCGCGCGGCGCGTATGAATGGCGTTTGGCGGGATTGGATTTGTTAGCCGTTGCGGACCACCTCGGATACGGGACGGAACTGGTGGTCATAGGCCATTCCGGGGGCGGGGCGCATGCGGCGTACGCGGCATGGATCAGGCCGGGCGTGTTTGCGCGCGCGGTTTGGATTGACGCGATTGTGGGACCGCGCGCCTTTTTTTCGGGGGAAAGCGTTTTGGCGCGGACGGCCCGCCGGCGAATGCGGGTGTTTGAGAATCGCGAGGCCGCCATGCGGCGGTTTTCGGCCAAGGCGCCGATGAATAGCTGGACGCGCGAAACACGGACGGCCTATGTGGCCCATGGATTGGGCGATGGCGCCGATGGCCGGGTGGAATTGAAGTGTCCGCCCGCCGCAGAGGCCTGGATGTATGAACTGGGCGGTGCATGTGAAGTGTTTGAATGCTTGGACGGGCTGCACACCCAGACACTGCTGATCACGGGAACGCGCAGCGGCATTAAACCCTTGGTGGTGGCCCAATATGAAAAACTTCCGCGCGCCCTGATGGTGGAGATGGCGGATACCGGCCATTTTATCCCGCAAGAACGTCCGGGAGAACTCGCGGAACTGCTATTGTCTTGGTTGTAATCAATGCCTGAACAATAACTTGACGATCAGATCGCGCGCGTCCGCTCCCAAATGTGTTTTCGGAAAACAGCCGGTGGCCCCAACCTTGGCCAATTGGCGGGAATCAATGGCATCGTCGGATAAAAGAATAATGGGCAAGGACGGGGGACATTGGGGATCGTTGCGCAATTGCCGGCACACCTCGAAACCATTGAAAATGGGCAGGGAACGATCCAGAAACACCACCTGCGGTTGTTCGGAGAGGGTGCGTGCGCAGGCCTCGTTCCCATCCAGAGCCCAAAGGATATCATGGCCTTCGGCACTGATTTCCGCGGCAAAGATGGTATACAAGGCGGCGTCCGGCGTGGCGATTAACACGGTGGCCATAGGCATGACTCCTTGTGGTTACGGAGGCATGGTAACAATCGGACGGGCGGCTCCGCAATAGGCGTACTTGACATGGATTCGCGCCCCTCCTAGAATGAACGATAACGAAGGGAGGTCGCACTATGTGGATGCGCGCTTTTGGAATATTGTGCAGTATGATGTTTTTACTGGCCGGTGCCGCTTTGGCCCAGCAGGGTGCCGGCACCCCGCCGCCGGATGGTGCGGGCCCGCCTCCAC
>CAYXPO010000542.1:531-3852 GCA_964466925.1 uncultured Nitrospirales bacterium | reverse complement strand
CAACCAAGCGCCGCGTTTCATACCATGCTCCTTATCGGTTCCGGGTTTACCTTACCCGCCCGAAGAGGGGAATGCAACCTGATGGGGGCGTTGTGTGTCAAATAGGCTCCGGCCCACCGTACCCATCGGCCAACTCCCGGCGGACTTGCGGGTTCGGTGCAGGTTTGATAAAGTTAGCGGATACGCAGTTAAACGGTTAGGAGAAAAAATCAATGCGAAACGTTTCATGTCTGCTATTGGTTCTGGTGATGGGCTTGGTGATGAGCGCGGGCGCGCAATCGCTGGACGGGAAGAAGATTCATTTGAAGTCAGGGGACATAAAAAGCCTGAATGTTCCCTTATCCCTGAAATGCGATGCCCCGGCCACGGATGATGTCATCAAGGTACTGGAAGCCAAGACCGGCAAGCTGTTTCCGGCCACCCTGCGCAATGGCGAGTTTGTGTTCATCCCGGAAGGCGCGATGCCCAACACGGAACACGAGTACACGGTCAAGGTGGAGAAGAAGACGCCGGAATATGCGCCGCATGTGTTGATTAAGAAACAGGACGGCAAGGCCATCCTGGACGTGCTGATTGATGACAAACTGTTCACCTCCTATTATTTTGGAACGGAATGGAAAAAGCCGTTCTTGTGGCCGTTGAATTCCGAGGGCGACGTAACGCTGACCCGCGATTTTCCAATGAAGCAGGACGGCCCCCTCAGTTCCCCAAAGGATCACCCGCACCATAAATCAATGTGGACGGCGTATGGCGCGGTGAATGGGGTGGATTGCTGGGCCGAAGGCGAAGGCAGCGGCTTCCAAGTGAGTGGTGATCCCGCGTTTGGCTCCGGCGACGCCTATGGCTGGATCGCGGTCACAAACGTATGGCAGGACAAAGACCATAAGCCCATCATCACGGAATCCCGCGAATACCGGTTTTACACCATGCCGGAAACGGGCCGGATGATTGATGTGCAGGTGACGTTCAGCGCGGATTATGGCGATATGACCTTCAAAGACACCAAGGAAGGCGGGATTGTGTCGGTGCGGATGCGTCCGGACATGTGCGAGACCTATAAAGCGAACCCCGGCATCATCACCAATGCGTTCGGCGAGACCGGCATGGGCAAGTGCTGGGGCAAGCCCTCGCCCTGGATTGATTATTCCGGCGAAATCAAGGACGTGGGATGGCGCGGCATCTCCTTTTTCGACAATCCCGCCAATCTGCGCTATCCAACCTCCTGGCACGTGCGGGACTACGGCCTGATGGGTGCGAACTGCTTCGGCTGGTCCGAATTCACCAAGATGGACTACAACAAGCCGCTGCTGCCCGGCAATAATGGCGATTATTCCTTCAAGGCCGGTGAAAAACTGACCTTCAACTACCGGGTGTATATCCATTCCGGCGATGTGGAAAAAGCCGCCGTTGCGGACCGCTACGCGGACTACAAAACCCCGCCCCAAGCGGAATGGGTGAAATAAATCCGGGATTGCCCAAACGAAGAATTCATTCCCCGGGAACCGCGATGGTTTCCGGGGATGGGTTTTGTTCCGGTGGTACAGGCCATGAGTTCCAGCACCAGTACAAAACCACCAGGCTCGCCAGCGCGAAAGGCGCGATGGACAGTTCTATCCACCACAGGGAGATATGGCCCATGTATTTTCCGATATGCACCGCCCCGGCCACGGTGTCTATGGCGGTCATGATCATGAATCCGTAAAGAAAATAGGAGCGGCGGCGGGTGACCACGCTGAGAAGGACCAGGGCGCGGGAGGAAATGTGGCAGAGAATGGCGATGATGCGTTCCACCGGGCCGCAAAGCCACAGGGCCGGGGTAGAGGCCATAAGATAGGCGCTGGGAATGGAGGCTTGCTCGCTGATCGGACCGCTGGCCAGGAGCGCCGCGGCGTTGAGCAGTCCCACCACTCCCAGTAGTGCGGCCTCGAATACCCCCGCGCCCACGCCCACGGCGATGGCGCGGCGGGGGTCTTGGCACATGCGCTTCCAGAGTACGGCGGCAACCAGGGTAATGCCGATTTCAAAGATCCCCGTGAGCAATCCCGTATAAAGACTCCCGGCGGCGAGATAGTTTTTGGAGTCCGTGGATAGTTTTATGAAATCCAATATGCGTTCATTGAAGGCAACGGCGAAGGCGAATTTTAAGGCCACGCCCACGGTCCATATCCCCGCACCCGTCAAAAACCAGCGCAACGGCGCCTTCGACCAGCGCCACCAGCCAATAAAGAAAAGCAGGCCAATAAGGATCATTGACGGGCCGGTGGCGAGCATCGGGTAAAAGGCGGAGCGGGGCGGCATTTCAACCACTACGGCCTGCCATTCCCCAAGGGCTTCCTGAAGTGCGATTTCCAGTTTGGCGCGGCCCGGCGTGTCAAAGGGTCCATATTGCGCGGTGTGATTGTTTTTGCCCTGGATCAACGGTGTTTCAGCGATCACCACATCTCCCGGTCCAAGAAGGCGCAAGGTTCCCTTGCCCGATTTCAGGGTGATTTGCGCGGACACGCCGATTTTTTTGCCGTCCGCGGGAAGGTTAAAAAAACTGGAATTATGCTGGGTTTTAGGGGAAGGACCGGTTTCGCCCTGTTCCTCGGCGAGTACGGATTCCTTGCCGGCGTAACTTGACCAGCACATACCGAGGAGAAGCAGGGAGTGCAGAAAGATTCTACTTCGAGACATGGCTAATCCTTTTTTACGGATCGCAGTGTGCACCGCATGGAAGCATTATTATGCGTTAAAGCAGGGCAGTGCAATTTACGTACCGGCGGGACGCACCGGAAGGATGATCGCGCTGGGGTGGTCTTTGTCCAGGTGAACGCGGTTATGCGCCACCCGGAGTTCCTGGCCTTCAGGATGATCCGCGCCGGTGTTGGCATTCACTTCGTAACGCGGGTAATTGCTGCTCGATATATGAAGGCCAATCCGGTGCCCGGTATTGAAAATCCAACTGGTGCTCTGCAGATCAATTTCGAGGGGGACAATCTGGTCAGGACCGGTGAGGAGGGGACATGGCTTTTCGAGCGTTTCCCGCAGTTTTACCCGCTGGATATTGTCCTGAATCAGAATTTCCCGATCATCGCCTTCCGGGAAGATATCGAGAAGTTTGGCGGTAAAATCGGTGTCGGGGGCATCGGTCGAAACCCACAGTTTCACCGTGAGGCGTCCCGTTACCTCCATGGGCGCTTCCAGCGGGGCGCTGGCATACTTTAACAGGTCTTTTCGGACCATGCTGTACTTGCGTTGATCATACGGACCATGGGGGATATTGTAGAAGAGGTTGCCGCCGCCATGGTCGACGATCCGGCGATACGGAATGTTTTGCTT
>CAYXPO010000542.1:0-521 GCA_964466925.1 uncultured Nitrospirales bacterium | reverse complement strand
AGGGGTCTTTGGGATCGAAGGTGAACCCTTGCGAGGCGTTTTTATCCTTGGGCGGGGTAGGGGATAAGCCGTTGCCTTTATCGAGGTAATAGGGCGTCGCCACGGTGGGAAACGGCGGCCAGGTATCCGCCGTCCGCCATTCATTGCCGGGGGCGTTGCGATCCCGATCATCCCCAAAGACGTAATAACACACTTTCGCGAATTTCTTCAGTGGCTCCGGGTCCCCCTTCAAATAGCATTGAAAGAAAGCCCGGTTTAGCCCGCCGGACGGAGCATCGCCCCGGTTTTTATTGAAGCGGAAATCCGGACAGCGCTCGTTCCCGTTATGGGTGCCCGCCCGAATCACCAGGAAGTTGTTTCCCCGCGCCCCCGGTCCGCCGTTTTGTTCGCGTGAAACGAAACCGTTGATGGTCCCTTGGAGGAAGATGTCGAACCATTGCGCATTGAAAACCGCCGGGGCCGTAATGTCTTGGGCGCGCGACACAATGTCGTAATATTTCCAAAAGTCGTCGAAATAGGGG
>CAYXPO010000541.1:0-3852 GCA_964466925.1 uncultured Nitrospirales bacterium | reverse complement strand
GGCGAAATGGGGCAGCACGGCCAACACAAGCAGGAAACTCAGCAACGCCTGGCAAATGGAGATAATGGACACGGCGTAGACTTTGAAGAGCGCGGTGAAGGAATCGTCCACGAGATTTTTCAGGAGACGCGCGGCGGCCAGCAGCACCGCGAAGAGAAGGAAGTACTGGAAATCCACATGGAACCAGGCGTCGAACCAGGGTTTTGCAACGCAGAGCACAAGGGCCGCGCCGATAACCATGGCGGCCTGCAATCCGGCCACGCGGAGGAGGAGGCGTATCATGCCGGCGCGGTTTTGATTCACGTTCAGTTCGGGGATGAAGCGGATGAGGGCCGTGTTGAGGCCGAGGCCGCAGAGAACGATGCACACTTCCGCAACGAAGCGGCACAGGCTGAACAGGCCGTATTTTTCCGCGCCGAGGCTCCGCACGATCAAAATAGGTATGGCAAGATAGACAAAAAAGAGGACCAGACGGCTCAGCACCGCCCACGGAACCCCGCCCACCACCTGGCGCGAGAAGAACGCGTTATTGGCTTGCGATGCATCAGAGGAGGACATGGGCGGCACTCATTCCAGGAGGCATACGGAGGGCCACTTTTGGTTCTTGTTCCATTGGAACAGCGGCTCCCCATTTCGGGTTTCGATTCGAAGGGTTTGGCCGTCTTCGCGGAAGACGCCGCGCCGATGTTGAATGCGCACCTCCTGCACAACCGCGGCGGGCGTGAACGACGCGCGTTCGCCGGGATGCAGGCAGGCAAGGAGCGCGAAGATTTTGTCCTGCCAGCCGCACACGGGCAGGACATCGCGCCAATCGGGGATGGGCGGCGGCTTGCGCCATTGTCCAAACCCGGCGGCGGTGCGGAATGCGCCGGAGGCGGTTTGCTGGGCGAGGATGAACGCGAGCGGATTTTTAAGATCGCCGCCGGTTAGCCGTTCCGCGCGGTGCATGGCCGTCAGAATGCCCGCCAGCGCACCCGGGAAAATGGGCGTGTGCATCGGGGGGCGGTCCGCAAACACCATTTTGGGCCATCCGCCGGGAAGAACGTTTTGGCGGCGAAGAAACTCCTCAAGGGAAGTGGCGGCAACGCGGTATACATCATTATTCAGTTTTTGCGCCACGGCGGCGAGCGCGGGAAGACAGCGTGCGGCTAAAAACGGACTCACCCCCGCATCACCGCGCGAGGAAGGAGGCATTCCGCCCGCGAGGGGGCCGGTTTTTATCTGCGCGTGCAGGAGGGATTCCGCCGCGCCCGCCACATAATGCTCGAACCTATCCCATTCACCGGTTCGATCCCCAACTTCGAGGAGCAGTTCGATAGCGGCGGCGACGGAGGCCGGCGAGTAATATTGGAACTCGCTGGCGGGCCAGTCATTGAAGGTTTGCAGCTTTTTATTCCAGAGTTGCTTAAGGAGATGGTGGTGAACATAGCGATCCACCATCGCTTCCACGCCCGCCGGGAGGGTTCTGCCGGCCGCGGTGAGGCAACGCAGGGCCCTGCATACCGCCGCGAGCATGGCGGGTTCGTGGGGCATGCCGCCTTCCATGGGGTTGTATTCGAAATAGGAATTACGGAACGCGCCGTTGAGAAGCTGGGCGGATTGAATATGGACAAGGCTCCGCACGGCGGCTTCGAGATACACCGTGTCTTTGGTGGCATGATACATCCGGCAAAAGCCGTCCAGCAGGCCTTCATACCGCCAATCGCATCCCGCGCCGCAAAAGGCGATGCCGGTGTCGCGGAGGCCGATGGAAGGCCCCCGGTAACCGTCTTCGCCGTGCACGGTCTCGAACCAGGATTCGAGGCCCGCCGCCGCGCGGGCGATGCGTTGCGTCTTGTATTCCGAAAAATCCATCCGCGTTTCTCAAGCCTTCACGAGTTCGTGCAGCATGGTTTGGCTGACGAACCGGGTTAACGTGCGGGTGCAGTACAGTTGCGCATGGCGGTCCTGGAACCAGTCGCCAAGGGCATGCCACCCCGCGCGGCGGCAGAGATTCTGCGCCATGGAAACGAATTTCATGTGGACGGGCTGCAGGCCCGTCATGGAGTGAATCTTGAACCCCGCCCGCTGGTAAAACGCGCCGATGACCTGCGGGGCGAACAGGCGTTCGGGGCCGAAATCCCAGTTGCGCCCGAGCGCGTAATTTTTCTTGAGCGAACGCATATAGCGGTAGCGGTGCGGATAATAGCGGTTCGAGGTAAGGACCAGAGCCCTGCCGCCGGGGCGCAGTACGCGGTGCATTTCATTGAGCAGGGGCGTGGGATCATCAAAGTGTCCGAGCCGCTCATAGCACGAAATGATGTCCACGCTGTTGTCGGGAAGGGGAATCCGGAGATGGTCCGGGAAGGGGTTGGTGAGGAATTCGAGTTTGTCCGAGGCAAGGAGGAATTTGAAACGTTCCTGGACATAGCGCGCAATGCCGGGGGTCAGATCGTAGGCGAACAGGGTTTCGATATCCGGTTCGCATGTATTCAACAGTTGCAGAAGCAGATCGCCGTTGTGGCTGAAGACATCCAGCACGCGCGGTTTTGTGTATTGGGCAACAAGCATGCCGAGCCGCCGCGAAAGATGGATCAGTTTCGGGCTGAAGCGCGGATCGGGGTTGACGTGAAGGGTTTTGGCGTCAATGCCGATGCCTTTGTACCAGAGGAGCTTGTCGCGGAAATCCGCGAGTTGTTCAAGGGTCCACACATGCGGGCGGATGTCCGGATGGCAGCGTTTTTTGACGGGGCCGCAGGTGTTGTGGCTGATAACGTCGTCCACGGGGCGGATATTGGGGGCCGGAGGCTCATCAGCGCGGTAGCCGAGGCACACAATGCCCAGGTTTTGAAGGTGCGCCGGGGCCTCGACGGCTCGGGCGGCGCCTTTCGGGTCCATGATGCCGCCGAGGTAGATGGCGCCGAGCCCTTCGGCTTCCGCCGCGAGCAAGAGGCCGTAAATCGCCATGCCCGTGGTGATGTACGGGGTGTAGCAGGGGTTGCGGCTTTCCATCGAGGTATCGTAAAAAACGGCAATGAGCGTGGGCGCGTCGTAGAGGTAGGATTGCGAACCGGCATCACCCATGCGGGACACCTTCTGCTTCACGGCCGGGTCGGTAATCACCACGAAATGCCACAACTGGCGGTTGCACGCCGTGGGCGCGTGGATGGCCGCTTCAATGATGCGGCGCACCACCTCGGGGGGCACGGGGCGTTCCTGAAACAGCCGCGTGCTGCGCCGCGAACGGATTAAGGCTTGGTATGCTTCATTCTCCATAACGGTCTTCACCTGACTCTTGACCGGACTTCACTATAGCGTTGCCTGGGCCGGGCCTGCAATCCTTGCCCGGGTGGCGGAACATACCCTGCGGGGATGTTGCGCCGGACGTGCATCGCGGCCAGCGCCCCCGCAATGATGTTGAGCAGGAAAAAAAGGGCGGTCTGGCGATAGGCCCATTCGGTCATGCTCTGCAACACGCCGGCGAGAATCGCGAAGAACGCGCCGGTGCAGAATCGCGAAACCAAGGCGGTGTTCCGCTTGACGAGGAACACCGCGCCCATCCAGAGCCACCGCAGCCATAAGCAGGAGAAAATGATAAGTCCGGGCCAGCCGAGTTCACCCAGGGTGAGCACGAACAGGTTGTGGGCGGGGGCGGCCTGCGCGCCGTTGGTCCGGCTGCCTTCCGGAATGGTCTGGTCGGGCACGTCGTCCGTGCCGATGTACGGGCGGTATACCAGGCCGATCTCCGCCGCATATTCCTGGGTCACCCAATACGACCAGTTGTTGAGTCCGACGCCGAAAAAATGATCCCGGGAAATCAACCCGGCCAGGCGCAGGTAAATGCCGCGCCCTTCGCTGTCCTCGCCGTATTCC
>CAYXPO010000540.1:0-3854 GCA_964466925.1 uncultured Nitrospirales bacterium | reverse complement strand
TTCGCTCCGCGCCTGTGCCGCCCCGCTCACGCGCGCGGCCACCGCGAAGGCTTTTTCCGTCAGCCCCTGCTTCACCAGCCAGCGGGGGCTTTCCGGAACCGTGAACAGCAGGAACATGAAAATCAGTGCGGGTATGGCTTCCGACCCCATCATCCAGCGCCAACCATAGGCGGTGTTCCAGGCGTCGCCGCCCAAACCTTCCCCCATCCAGGCCACCAGGGCGTTGACGCAATACACCACCAAAAAACCCAAAATGATGGCAAATTGATTGACGGAGACCAGGCGCCCGCGCATCGGGGCGGGAGCGATTTCCGCGATGTACAGCGGGCACAGCATCGAGGCCGCGCCGATGCCGAAACCGCCGATCATCCGCGCCAGCACGAACTCCGTCAAATGACGCGGGAGTGCCGTGCCGATGCCGGAGATCGTGAACATCACCGCCGCCAGCAACAAAAGCCGTTTGCGGCCCAGCCAATCGCTGAGCACGCCCGCGCAGGCGGCCCCCGCCATGCACCCCACGAGCGCGCAGGCCGCCGCCCAGCCCTGCATGTCGGCGTTCAGGGAGAAATGCACGCTTAAAAAACCAATGGCCCCCGAAATGACGCCGGTGTCATAGCCAAACAACAATCCCCCAAGCGCGGCGATGCCTGTCAACAGGAACGCATACCCTACACTTCCCTCCCGCGTGTCCGACATGGCTGGTCCCTTTCCACCCGAACCCCGTTCCGGGGCTCCGTTGAAATCCAACAGAAAATCACATTCTATCGGGGACTTCGATGCCGAGCAAGTGCAACGCGTTTTTCAGGGTTTGCAGGGCGGCCTGACATAGAAGGAGGCGTGCCTCGGTGAGTTCCCGGCGTCCCGCGGTGAGCACCGGACAGTCATGATAAAACGCCGTGAAGCACCGCGCCACTTCGAGAACGTACACCGCAATGGGCGCACAGGTGCGTTGCCGCAATGCGCCGGACACCACCTCCGGGAACGTGGCCAGTTTGGTGAGCAGCGCCCATTCCGCATCTGTTTCCGCGGGGAAATCCGGGCTGGGCGCCGCCGGGAGCGGCTGACCATGCTTGCGCAAGATGGAGTTGATGCGCGCGCACGAATACTGGATGTACGGCCCTGTATCGCCCTCAAAGGACAAAGCGGCGTCCATGTCAAAACTGACATTTTTGTTGGCCCCCACGCGCAGCACCGCAAACCGCACCGCCGCAATGGCCACGCGCTCCGCGATGACCCGCTGCTCTTCCGGTGTCAGCTCTTTGCATTGTTCCGCCACCCGCTCCGCCGCGCGCCGTATCGCTTCATCCAGAAAATCCGACAACAGCACGACATTCCCCTGCCGGGTGGACATTTTCCCTTCCTTGAGCAGGATATAGGAGTAATAAATGGGCTCCGGGGCCGCATGCCCGGCCGCCCCCAAGATCATCGCGATCTGCTGGAAATACAGCTTGTGATCCTCACCCAGCGCGATGAGATTGATGTCTGCGCCCGCCGCGTTCTTGTCCATGGTGTACGCCAGATCGCGATAGCCGTACATGGAACTGCCGTTGGCCCGCATCAGCACGAAATACCGGCCTTCCTCTTGGGCATGGCCCAGCTTGGACAAATCCACCACGAGCCGCTGGTCCTCGTCCACGAACACCGCTTCTTTTTCACGCAATGCGGCAAGCACCCGGTCCAGGCGGGGGTCTTTGACATATTTGGACTCGTAATCAAACACGTCGTACCGCGCCCCGATGCGCGCCAGCACGGCCAATTGCCCCTGGAGGCACAAATCCACCACGGCGCGGAACTTTTGTTGCGCGGCGGGATCGCCCTCTTCCATTTTCGCCAGCAGCGCGTACCCTTGGGCGGCGAACTCCGGGTCCTGCTCCGCGCGGGCATTCGCACGCACATAGGCGTCGAGCACCTGATCGAAGGTCATGCCCTGCAACTCATCCGCGAGAAGCACGAGCAATCCGATTTGGCGGCCCATGTCATTGACATAATAATGCACCTCGACGGCGTAGTCCTCGAAACGGAACAACCGCGATATGCTGTCGCCGATCATGGCGCACCGCGCCCGGCCCACATGCGGGCTGGCGTTCGGATTGATGCTGGTGTGCTCGATCAGCGCCCGCTTCCCGCGCCCGGTATGATTCGAGCCAAAGGCGTCTCCTTCCTGGAGAATGGCCGCCACAATGCGCCGTGCAAAAAAGGCCCGGTCCAGTTTGAGGTTCAGATAGGGGCCCGCAGCCGTTGCGGAACGCACCACGTCGCCGAATACCGTGCGCTGTGCCGCTTCCGCCGCCAAAGCCTGCGGCGGTTTGGACAACTTCTTGCCCGGCAGGAACATGGGAATGGCCACGTCGCCAAGGTTCAGCTTCGGGGGCGGGGTAAATGCGATATCCCCGGCCTCGAGGCCTGGGAACGCCTGTACCAACGGATTGATCAAGGATTCAAAAGGATTCACCGGGCAACTCCTGAGTGTGGTTTTCATTTTAAGGTGCAACAAGTGGAAGACAGCATTATAATGTATTTAGAATAGCAGGGGAAACGGCGTATCGCGAACCACGCAGGAAAGGAAGCCGCATGGCGCATGTAAAACTCATTTCACGCGGGAAAATGCCCGTGGCCTACGGTGCCACGGACGTGTGGGAGACCATCATTTTGCTGCTGGTGTCCATTATTTTCCGGGACTGGGACAATTTCCCGCAGGTCATTCAGAACTTGCAGAAGTATTACGCAAAAACCCCTTAAGGGCCTTTTCCTGAAACGCGTTGAAAGCGGATATGACCATTCGGATGAAGCGATTGCTGCGGGACGCGCAGTGTGAAATACGAACCGGTATGCTGACGCGGCAACTGTATGCCACGGACGCGTCAATCCATCAGATTGTACCGGAGGCGGTGGCCTTCCCCAGGACCGCGCGGGAAGCCGCGGCGGTGTTGTGCGCGGCGGCGGAACAGGCGGTCCCGGTGACGCCGCGCGGCGCGGGCACGGGCCTGTGCGGCGGCGCGGTGGGCGCGGGGCTGGTGGTGGATTTCGCGCGGTACACCCGCCAGATTACGGAATTCAATCCCGAAGCGCGGACGGTGCGCGTGGGGGCGGGCGTGGTGCTGGACCAGTTGAACGCCTTTTTGCAGCCACACGGATTGACCTTCGGGCCGGACGTGGCCACGAGTTCGCGGGCGACCCTGGGGGGGATGATTGCGAGCAATTCCTCGGGCGCGCGCGCGCCGGTGTACGGGGTCACCATTGACCATGTGCGATCAGTCGAGGTAGTGCTGGCGGATGGCCGGGTGCTGGAGCTGGGCGTGGAAAAACCGGGTTTCGCGGAGCACCAGGATGAAATTGACCACTTGATTGCCGCGCATGCGGGGGAAATCCGGGAACGTTTTCACGAGGGCATTTGCAAACGCTGGGGGGGATACGCGCTGGACCGGTATCTGCGCGCGCCGGGCGATTTGAGCAAGCTGATCGGCGGCAGTGAGGGAACGCTCGCGGGGGTATTTTCGGCGGAATTGAACCTGGTGCCCGCGGTGACGATTAAGGAGAAAGGGCTGGGGTTGATTTTCTTCGCTTCCGTGGCTGAGGCGATGCAGGCGCTGAAGCCCATTCTCGCCTTGGGTCCCGCGGCGGTCGAACATATTGACGACGTGTTGTTTGATCAGACCCGCGGCCAATTGTTGTTTCAACCCGCCCGCGCCCTGCTGGAACTCGATACGCACCCCTGTGAAGCCATTTTGATTGTCGAGTTTTATCATGACGTTCAAGACAAACTGGCGGCGCTGGAGAAACTGAATCTCGGCCTCCGGCATTATCTCTGTAAAAACGCGGCGGAAATGGCCACGGTGTGGAATCTGCGCAAGGCG
>CAYXPO010000539.1:0-3879 GCA_964466925.1 uncultured Nitrospirales bacterium | reverse complement strand
TTTTTATCATCGTATGGTATGCTCTTCAGGACGGTGCCGTGCGAAAATGGGCCATGGCGGAATTATTGGGCGACAATGTGCTGGCCGAAAGAAGGCAAAGCCGGAGAACACGATCCAGTGAATGGCCGATGGAAATCAGGACCGCATCCAGGCGCCGCATGCAGGGCCGCAGTAATGACAATGACGTTGTTTCTGTTTGGATGCGCCTGGGCAGCTGCGGCGGAAGTTGATTCACAAGCCAATCTCACTTCCGAAGAACGTTCTTGGCTGACAAACAACCCCGAAAAACCGGCCCTGCAGAACAACGTCGAATCCCCCCCCAGTGAATTCAGTGCCGCCCCCGGAACCTTCATTGGAATGGGGGCGGAGGTTGCCGCCCAGGCCGAACACGAACCGGGGGTTGGGTTCGTTAAGCGGCCTTCTGATGACTGGAATGCCTATCTGGCGGCGTTGTTCATGATGCTGCTGCTGGCGGGCCTGTTGGGCGTGAGTGTTGTTTTGAAACGCCGCCTGAATCAAAAGGTGGCCGATTTGCGGGAAAGCGAAGACAAGTTCCGCACATTGTTCCAGAAACACGCCGCCGTCAAGCTCCTTATCGATCCCGACACCGGCGGCATTATTGATGCCAACGAGATGGCGGAAAAGTTTTACGGCTGGTCTGTCGAACAATTGCGGCGAATGCGGATTCAGGACATCAACACGCTCCCCCCCGAACAGGTTAAAGCGGAGATGGCGAAGGCCCAGGGTCAACAACGTTTTTGCTTCCAGTTCCGCCACCGCAGAGCCGACTGATCATTCAGTGATGTGGTAGTATTCAGCAAAGCAATTGATATTCACGGGAAAGCATTGCTCCACTCCATCATCCTGGACATCACCGAGCGCAAGCGGGCGGAGGAAGCGCTGCGGGAAAGCGAGGAACGGTACCGGAGCTTTATCCGGCACAGCAGTGAGGGGATTTACCGCAACGATGTGCTGCCCCCCGTTTCCATCACGTTGCCGGAACGGGATTTCGTCGAAGCCGTTAACCGGCAGGCCATCGTCGCGGAGGTCAACGAGGCGCTCGCGCGCATGTATGGACTGAGGCCGGAGGACATGATTGGCCGTTTGGCCGCGGATTTCGCCCCGGATTTTGGCGTCCGGGCCGCACTGGTGGTGAAAAGCGGCGACTATCATGTGAACAATCTGGAAACGCGCGACAAGGACAAGAACGGGCAGACGATTTACCTCATGGAAAACTATCATGGCGAGGTGGTCCATGGCCATCTTGTCCGTATATGGGGCACCCAAGTGGACATCACGGAACGCAAGCGGGAGCACGAATCGCTTTTACGCACCCAGTTCGCCATGGACCGCGCTTCCGACAGCATTCTCTGGGTGGACGAAGACGGGCGGCTGGTTTATGTGAATGATGCCGCCTGCGCCACCCTGGGGTATGCCCGGGAAGAGCTGCTGCAAATGAAGGTCTTCGATATTGATCCGGATTTCCCGGCCTCGCAATGGGAACAGCATAAACAGGAAATGCGGCGCACGGGCTCGATGCTGTTCGAGTCGCGGCATCGCACAAAAGACGGGCGCCTATTCCCGGTGGAAGTGAGAACCAATTATTTCGATTTTGACGGTCATTTCCTTTCCTGCGCGTTTGATCGCGACATCACCGAGCGCAAACGCGCGGAGGCGGCGCTGGAAAAACGGATTATGGCCTTGAGCCAGCCGCTGGACGATCCGGGGGGCCTTGCGCTGGAAGACCTGTTTAACCTGGACGACCTTCAACGCCTCCAAGACGAATTCGCCCAGGCCACCGGCGTGGCCTCGATCATTACGCATCCGGAGGGGACGCCGATTACCAAACCCAGCAATTTCACCCGGTTCTGCGCGGATATCATACGAAAAACCGAGACGGGCCTGGCCGACTGCCTGCACTCCGACGCCTTGGTCGCCCGTTCCACCCGGGACGGTTTCGCCAACCAATTGTGTCTTGGGGCGGGGCTGTGGAATTCCGGCGCCATCATTTCCGTCGGCGGGCGGCATATCGCCAACTGGATCATCGGACAGGTCCGTGATGAAACCCAAACGGAAGAACAAATGCGCGCCTATGCCCGGAAAATAGGGGTTGACGAAAAAACATTCATCGAGGCCTATCGCGAAGTGCCCGTGATGCCGCAGGAACAGTTCGGAAGAGTGGCCCAGGTCCTCTCCACACTCGCCAGTCAACTTTCGGCCTCCGCCTATCAAAACGTGCAGCAGGCGCGCTTCATCACGGAGCGCAAACGGGCCGAGGCCGAACGGGAGAAACTGACGGATCAGTTGACTCAGGCGCAAAAGATGGAATCGGTGGGGCGGCTCGCGGGCGGCGTGGCGCACGACTTCAACAACATGCTGGGGGTGATTATTGGCCACACCGAACTGGCCTTGGAGCAGGTGGACCCCGTCCAGCCGCTCCATGACAGTCTGTTGGAAATTAAAAAAGCCGCCGAACGCTCCGCCAGCCTGACCCGCCAACTCCTCGCGTTTGCCCGCAAACAAACGGTCGCCCCCAAAGTGCTTGATCTCAATGATACCGTTCAAGGGATGCTCAACATGCTCCAGCGGCTTATAGGCGAACATATTGATCTTGTCTGGCGGCCGGGAAAAGACTTGAGCCCGGTAAAAGTGGACCCTTCCCAGATTGACCAGATTCTCGCGAATCTTTGCGTCAATGCGCGGGACGCCATCGGAGACACGGGCAAGGTGACCATAGAGACGGATGCCGTGGTGTTTGATGCGGGTTATTGCGAGGAGCATCCAGGGTTTGTGCCCGGTGAATATGTGCTGCTGGCCGTAAGCGACAATGGCGGCGGCATGGACAAGGATACGCTGAATAAATTGTTCGAGCCGTTTTTCACCACCAAGGTCATGGGCAAGGGCACGGGCCTGGGCTTGTCCACCGTGTATGGCATCGTCAAGCAAAACAACGGCTTCATCAATGTGTACAGCGAACCGGGCCATGGCACCACCTTCAAAATCTACCTGCCGCAATACTTGGGCAAGACCGCCCGGGCGCCCAGGGGCGGCGCCACCCTTTCCGCCGTGCGCGGCCAGGAAACCATCCTGTTGGTGGAAGACGAGCCGGGAATCCTGAAAATGACCCTCACGATGCTGGAACGCCAGGGCTACACCGTTCTGGCGGCTTCCACGCCAAGTGAGGCCATCCGCTTGGCCCGCGAGTACCCCAACGAAATTCATCTGCTCGTGACGGATGTGGTCATGCCCGAAATGAATGGCCGCGATCTCGCCCAAAAGTTGATCACCCTTTACCCCAACCTCAAGCGGCTGTTCATGTCCGGATACACCGCCAACGTCATCGCCCATCATGGCGTGCTCGACGAAGGCGTCCATTTCATCCAAAAGCCTTTTTCCATGAAGGACATTGCCGAAAAAATCCGCACCGCGCTGGAGACGTGACGAAACAATCCCAGGGGGAACACGTGTTTTCTTTGAGACATTGTCCACAGATTCCGCAGATGGGCGCGGATTTTTAAGCACTATCGCGCGCGAAGCCGTGAAAACGCGGTATCGAAAGGCTTATACGGACAGGAACTATAATGCGTGTCGGCATTAGGATTTATGTGAAGCATGGGGTCTTTTTTGTATGCGCACAAAATTGACACATACCCGTTTGAAAAACGAAACCTGAAGGGGTTCATTCAGGTTTTTGGGAGGTAGGTTGTCAAGAAGGGCGGGTGTTATGCCGGAAGGGAGGATGATGACGATGAAAACCGCGTTCAGAGGGTCCAGCCTTCGCGGTACCGGGTTTTAACAAGGGCGGTGGCTTCTTTGGAATTGGTAAAAGTCATGGACTCGCCGTCCCATTGGAGGGTTTGACCGGGGAGGCGTTTGGCG
>CAYXPO010000538.1:0-3882 GCA_964466925.1 uncultured Nitrospirales bacterium | reverse complement strand
GTTTCTTGAAGTTGAAGTATCTCATTGACACGGGATTCTTCGGGGAAATCCTGTCGGTGCGCGGCGAATTCGGCTATTGGGTGTTCACCGGCGAGCACCAATCCGCCCAGCGGCCCTCGTGGAACTACCGGAAAAAGGAAGGCGGCGGCATCATCATGGACATGCTCTGCCACTGGCGTTATGTCATTGACAACCTTTTTGGCAATGTGGTGGCGGTGAGCTGCCTTGGGGCGCGGCATATCCCCAAACGCTGGGACGAGCATGGCAAGGCCTATGACGCCGACGCTGAAGACGCCGCCTATGCCACCTTTGTCACGGCGCGCGGGGTGGTATGCCAGTTCAATTCCTCCTGGACCACGCGGGTGCGGCGCGATGATCTGCTCACGGTGCATGTGGACGGGACCCGAGGCTCGGCGGTGGCCGGGTTGCGGGAATGCTGGTTTCAAGCCGACGCCGGAACGCCCCGCCCGGTGTGGAATCCGGACATCCCGAACCCCATTGATTTCCGCGCCACGTGGACGCAGATGCCCTCGAACCAGGTTTATGAAAATGCGTTCAAGGCCCAATGGGAACTGTATCTGCGGCACATTGTGGCGGATGAACCCTTCCGGTGGGATTTGCGCGAAGGCGCGAAAGGGGTTCAACTTGCCGAACTCGGCCTGCAAAGCTGGAACGAACGCCGTTGGCTGGAGGTTCCCGAACTGCCGTGACCATAGCGCCTGACATGCATATCCGCCGGCCTTTGTTCACAGGCAGCATGTATCCTTGTTTTTCTTCCACAGAACATGAAGAGAATCTGCCTTTTACCTCCCGTCATTCCCGCGCAGGCGGGAATCCAGTGAACGCCCGGCATATCGTGTTTTATACGTTCCGGATTCCCGCCTGCGCGGGAATGACGGGAGGGGAAAATACTTTTTTATTGCCAAACAGGGTTATTGTGCGCGCGGCAGTTATTTTGAGCGTTTTTTCATTGATTGTTGGTCTGGCGGGATGTTCAAAGGCTCCCGAGTCCCAAAACGTTGTTAAAATCAATGTGGGCGCGGAAGTGCAAAACCTCGACCCGCATCTGGTCTCCGGGGTGGTGGAACAGCGCGTATTAAATGCCCTTTTTGAAGGATTGGCTGATCTGGACCCCCAAACGCTGGAGCCGGGCCCGGGCGCCGCGGAAGCGTGGACGGTTTCGGAGGACAAACTCCGCTATACGTTTCACCTGCGCCAAAACGCGCGTTGGTCCAACGGCGATCCGCTCACGGCAGGCGATTTTGTCTACAGTTGGAAACGCATGCTCTCGCCGGGGCTGGCGGCGGAGTACGCCTACCTTTTGCACTGCCTGAAAAACGGCAAACTCTTTAATGAGGGCAAAATCACCGATTTCAATCAAGTGGGCGCTAAGGCGCTGGACGACCACACGCTGGAAGTCACGCTGGAGCATCCCACGCCCTATTTCCTCGCCATGCAAATTCATATGGCCTGGTTCCCCGTCCATCAGGCCACCCTCGAACGCTTCGGCAAGATGGAAGACCGCGACACGCCATGGACCCAGCCGAAGAACATGGTGAGCAACGGGCCGTTCAGACTCGCTGCGTGGTGGCCCAATGAGGTGATTCGCACGGTCCGCAACGAATACTATTGGGACGCGGCGCGGGTGCCGCTCGACGGCGTCGAATTTTATCCCATAGACAACCTGCAAACGGAGGAGCGCAGTTTCCGCGCGGGGGAACTGCACGTCACCAATGACATTCCGCTCAGCAAGATTGACGTTTACCGCCGGAAACATCCCGAAGTGCTCAACATTCATCCGTATTGCGGCGTGTACTTTTACCGCATGAACGTGACGCGGCCCCCTTTCACCGACGTGCGGGTGCGGCGGGCGTTTTCGCTGGCGCTGAACCGCGAGCAGCTTATGGGCAATGTGCTCAAGGGCGGAGAACCCGCCGCGTTCTGCTTCACGCCGCCCCATACCGGCGGCTACACTGCCCGTGCGCAGGTGGACTATGATGTGCTCAAGGCCCGGCAATTGCTCGCGGAGGCCGGATACCCCAATGGCCGGGGGCTGCCGCCCGTGGATATCCTCTACAACACCTCGGAAAACCACAAGCGCATCGCGGAGGCCATCCAGCGCATGTGGAAGGAAAACCTCGGCGCGGACGTGCGCCTGCTCAACCAGGACTGGAAGGTCTACCTCTCCTCGCTCAACACGCTTGATTACAGCATGGCGCGGTCCTCCTGGATTGCCGACGTGCTTGATCCCGTCAATTTTTTGGAATGTTTTTTAACGGAGGGCGGCAACAACCGGACCGGCTGGTCTTCCCGGGAGTTTGATCGCCTCATCCAGCAATCCTATGCCGAACCCACCCCGGAAACACGGTTTCAACTCCTTCAGGACGCGGAAAAAATTCTGTTGGATGAGTCGCCCATTATTCCCATATATTTCTACACCTGGAAATTCCTGAAGGCCCCGGACGTGCAGGGCCTGTATCCCAATATGCTCGGCTATATGCGGTGGAAAACAATCTCGCTGGATAACACGGTGCGGCAGGATCGGGAAAGCGCGCTATGACACGGTACATGCTCAAACGCCTCCTGGAATTCATTCCGGTGCTCTTCGCCATCATCACGATGACGTTCTTCCTCGTGCGCCTCGCCCCGGGCGGCCCCTTCGACGCGGACAAGCGGATTTCCATCGAAGCGCAAAAACGCATCGAGGCCTATTACAAACTCGATCAGCCGCTCTATAAGCAGTACCTCGATTATCTCAAGGGGGTGGTCCAAGGCGATCTCGGCCCCTCCTTCCGGAAATCCAGCCGAAGCGTCCGTGAATGGATTCTGTTGCGCCTGCCGGTGTCGCTGGAATTGGGCGTTTACGCCTTGGGTTTCGCGTTGGTGCTCGGACTCGGCGCGGGGATTGCCGCGGCGCTCCGTCCCAACAGCGCCCTCGACCACGGCCCCATGGCGCTCGCCATGGCGGGCATCTGCATCCCCAACTTTGTTCTTGGACCGCTACTGGTACTGGTGTTCGCGTCTTGGCTGGGCTGGCTGCCCGTGGCGGGGTGGCGCGGCCCGGCGGATAAACTGCTGCCTTCGGTTACCCTCGGCGCGGTGTATGCCGCCTATATCGCGCGTCTCACCCGCGCGGGCATGCTCGAAATTCTCGCGCAGGACTTTATCCGCACCGCGCGCGCCAAGGGCCTCGGCGAAGCCCGGGTCGTATTGCGCCACGCCCTGCGCGGCGGGATTCAGCCCGTCGTGGCCTTTCTGGGCCCGGCCATCGCGGGCATGCTCACCGGCTCTTTTGTCGTCGAGACCGTGTTTCAGGTGCCCGGCCTCGGACGCGAGTTTATCGAATCCGCTTTTAACCGTGATTACACCATGGTCATTGGCACCGTGCTGGTCTACGCCGTGCTCGTCATGGTGTTGAACCTTGTGGCGGACATCGCCAACGCGTGGCTTGACCCCCGGATTAGAAACCAATGACCCACACGATCAGCGATAGCGCGGAAAAAGGCACCTCGCTCTGGCGGGATGCATGGCGGCGGCTGCGGAAAAACCGCCTGTCCGTCCTCGGCGCGCTTCTTTTATGCTGCGTGATCCTGCTCGTCATTATCGGGCCGTGGTGCTGCCGCTACACCTATGATCAACAGGACCTTCTCCTCGGCGCCGCACCGCCCTCCGCCGCGCACTGGCTCGGCACCGATCCCCTTGGGCGCGACCTGCTCACCCGCCTCCTGTACGGCGGTCGCGTCTCCCTGCTGGTCGGCATTTGCGCCACCTCCGTATCCCTTCTGATTGGCGTGCTCTACGGCGCGCTCGCCGGTTTCATTGGAGGACGCCTGGACTCCTTAATGATGCGCATCGAAGATATCCTATATGCGCTCCCCTTCA
>CAYXPO010000537.1:0-3897 GCA_964466925.1 uncultured Nitrospirales bacterium | reverse complement strand
TCGAACAAGGCTGGGAAAATGCCGGGTATGTATTCATCGAGGTTGTTGAAAATGACATTAAAGTGAGCCGGCCCGTCATGAAAACCGAACTCGAACTCGCCGGCCGCGCCCGCGCCATGGCGGATGCCTTCGAACACGATCTCCATCCCCCGGAACCGGATAACAACACCGCACCCGAGCCCGCCTCCGAGCCCCCGAAATCTCCTCCGGGCTTCCTGCAAGTCTGGGGCGGCCATCTTGCGCTCCTGGCTCTTGGGTTCATCCTGTTGGCCGTCATCTTCAAATATCTGCTGATATCCACCTGATTTGTGAACTCGCGCGGAGAACAACGCATGATCGTTGAAGGTAAAGGAGCGGCAGAAACCGGGGAAGCGATGGCGGACCGGCGCCGGGCGTACGAACCGGGAGGAAGCGGAACGGCGCCTGTTTCGCGTTGGGCGGGTCTTGCGTTGGCGGGGATTTTACTGGCGGCGGGATTTGCCGCACGGATTTACCGGATTGACTCCGAGACCATGTGGCATGACGAACACTTCAATTACCAGTCATTATGCCAAGCGAAGCACCTGACGGATTTTTTTCATGATGAGTGGAACATATCCGGCATGCCCATAATAAATCCTTACTTCATCGTGCAGTTTTATTGGGCACATTGGGTGGGCACGGATGTTCTTTCACTACGCCTTTTATCGGTCTTGTTCAGCATGCTGACATTGTTCAGCCTTTATGCCTTGGCTAATCGAATGTTTGGTTTTACGGCGGGCATCTGTGCGTTGCTTCTCGGGGGGCTGTCGAATATCCATGTTTATTACGGTCAGGAACTCCGCGAGTACGCCTTGGTATTGTTGCTCAGCGTATGGTCAATGGATGGTTTTCACCGTGCCTGCCACGGAAAGGGGCGCTGGGGGCTGATTAGTCATTACATCGTGTCCTTCTTCCTTTTGTTTACTCATATCTTTACCAGTTTTTTGCTGGTGGCCCAGGGGGTGTACCTGTTGATCATTCACCGGCGGAAACCATGGCGTGTTATTCCGTGGGCGGCGGGGCATTTGCCGGCGGTTCTGGCGGTGGCATGGTGGCTGTCAACCATAAATTTCAACAAGCTCCGTATGCTCGATAGTTGGATTCCACTGCCCGGTATACGGGAGTTGGCGCGGGGGATGACGTGGGACGGATGTTATCTTCCTCATGCCCTTTTTCATGGGGAGCTGGGTTTGGCGTCGTTGTGTTTGGCGCTCTGGATGGTCTGGCGCGCCGCCCGCGTCCCCGAAATGGAAGATGAGGTGAAGACATCGGGGACTAAGCGTGATAACGTTCTGCTGCTCTGTTGCTGGCTTATCGTGCCGCCGGCATGTCTCTTCTTTTTATCCTATCTTCACAGTCCTTATTTCCTTTTGCGCTATGTGCTCTATTCCTCCTGCGCGCTCTTCATACTTTTCAGCGCGGCGATAGCCTCGATTCGATCCCCTTGGCTGCGCAATGCAGCGATTGCGAGTCTCGCCGCGCTCATGGTGTGGCATTGTTGCAGCGAATACCGCCCGTTCCGTCCAAACAACGATGCCTGCGCGAAGTTGATCGCCCGGAATATGCAGCCGGGCGACAGGGTGTTGATTTACCGTTCCCTGCACGCGCTCAAGTTTTTTACGGAGTTTTATCCTGATCTGAACGCGGAAAATGGCATGCTGGCGCCGTGGCAGGCCATCCCGGAAGGAAAGAACCTCTGGGCGGTGTATAATCGCGTGAGCAAGGACACGGAATTTTTGGAATTTGAACGCGGTATGCAGGAGCACAATTGCCATTTTGAACGCGTCAAGATTTCCGCGGGTTCGTACACATTTATGTATATCTGCGCGGACAATTTCACCCTTGATTTCTTCTTCCCAACCACGCTTTACCGCATATGGGCGGACGATGAACCCAAGCCATGAAATTTCAAGGAATAGGGTCTCCCCCAAGGCAGTTGCCCGAAGACGGGGGCTAAAAGACCGGCTGATCCGGGCGGGTGTTTTTCACAGCGGGGGGTGTGTATGAAGGCAATTCGATGCAGGATACATTCGCCGGGCATCGCAACCGGATTGATGTTCTGGGCCGGATTTTGTGTCTTGGCGGTGGCGGTACGGGGCGTGCGCTGGGATGAAAATTATGAATTCGCCCAAGTGTTGCTCGGCCAGATCGCGTATCCCGATAGCCATCCCCTCGCGCAATATGTCCATCGCTTTTACAGCCTTCAGACATGGTCGCTCGCCGCGCTAATGAAAGGATTCCCTGGTCCCTTGCCGGCAAACGGACTGAGGAATGTGATGTTCCTGCTGGCCACGGTCTGGCCGCCTTTTTTGCTTGCGGCGCTGCTCGCCGGACGCGTGCGCTGGGGGCATGCGGCGGCCCTGCTCGTGTTAATGGGCATTCACGTGCCATTTTACAGCAATTATCCCGTGCAGGTGTGGCCGGGCCTGTATTCCAACGGCCACATCGGCCTGGGATGGGCGCTGCTGACCGTAACGTTTTTGCTCTTCGGGTATTGGCGGACCGGTTCCCTGATGCTGGGCTTGATGCCTGCCGTGCACATGGGGCAATTCCCGCCGGTGCTGGCTTGGGCGCTGCTGCGGGGATTCTGGCTGTGGCGGCAGGGCCGGCGGGAGGATATTCGCCATGCCGCGCCTTGGTGTCTGGCAGGTGCAGCGATGAGCGGGGTGTTCTGGATTATTCAGCGGAGTTTTGTCCTGCCGGTTCCCACCACGGGACCATATGCCTGTGCCGTGGATCCTGGCGCGGTGTTTCGGGGGTATATGATGCAGTTTGCCGGACATCGTGACATCCCTTGGGATACGGGACACATTGTAATGGTGGGCGCCCTCCTGTTGACCGTGGCCGCTGCGCGTTGGAAGGAAGGGCCTGGCGGCCCGTGGTGGTGGCTGGCGGCCTATGTGGGAATTATCGCAACATTGGTCTGGGGGATTATGGTTGTTCAAATACAGTTGGGGCTTGCTACGCCGCGCATGTTGCTGGCGTGGATGCCCTACCGGCTCATCAATCATCTCTCCCCGATACTGCTCGCGATGATGGCCGCCCTTCTCGGCGAAAAGACCCCTGGCCGCCCCTGGCTCGCGGGCGCGTTGGCCTATGGCGCGGTGCGGCCCGTTTTGGGATCGCTTCTGCCCGCCGCGATCTTCACCCGCTACTTCGCCATGGGCGATGCCGTGTTCTTTGCACTCATGGGCGCCACGGCGGTGATGCTGGCGTGGGTTTTGCGCAATGACCGCTGGTTTTGCATTCCCTGGATGGCTTTGGTTAGCGCGGGGTTGATTCTTCTGGATATGGTGCATCAGTTTGGCGCGGCCTGTTGCGTGCTGGGAGGGGGAGCGGCCGTGGCGTCGCTTCTGAGACCGTTTGCCGTTCATCCCCGGTGGAATGTCCTTGGCGCCGCCTGCGGTATTGTGCTGATGCTTGTTTTGCTTGCCGGCCAGTGGCATCAGCGCGAACATCTGCCCGTGAGCGCCTTTGAACGCCAAGTGCGGCGCTACCTCGATGAAAAACAGGAACCCGGCGCGATGATACTCGTGCACTACCAGCAGGAGTCCCTCCAGGCGCGCCTCGGCCATCCCGTGATGACCGACATGGCCACCCTCACCTGGATTCCCTACCAACCTTCTCTTGGCCCCGCACTCTACAAAATGTACCGCGACCTCTACGGCATTACCCTCCTTGAACACACCCATCAACCCGGTTCCTCCCCTCCCTGGTTTGAAGTATGGCCCGCGAAAACAAAAGAGGAATGGCGCCGCCTCGGGAAGGAATACGGATTCCACTACATCATCACCCCCGCTTTCATGAAACTCGGCCTCCCCAAAATCATCGAAAGCTCCGGTAACGCCCTCTTCCAGATCGAATGAGTTATAAACA
>CAYXPO010000536.1:0-3898 GCA_964466925.1 uncultured Nitrospirales bacterium | reverse complement strand
GTGTTTGAGACCGTTTCGTTCCCCGTATCCGACAAAACGGTGAATTTCGAGCCTATTTTGGAACCGGAGTTCATTTTCTAGCACCTTGATAGCCTGGAGACGACAAGGAAACGCCATTGTGGGCGAATTAACCGCGCTGGATGGGCGGCGCGGGTCTGTGGTATTAGTCGGTGGTCCCAAAAACCCAAAGGGGGCGGTGGTGGTGCTGGCCGGGCCGGAGGGGACCCAAGCGCAGCCCGCGTTGTTGCCGTCCGTGGTTTCGCTCTTGCATCCCCGGCATGTGGTTGATATTTTGTGCATGCAGGAGCGCGGTTTCGGCAATGCTGGGTTGCCGGGGCCGGAGAATCTGGCCTGAACGGGAAATAGGGTAACGATGCATGGCCCCCGGGAAGATATACGATATTGACGCGTTGCTGGAAGAGGTCGTGACCTTGCCCAGCATGCCGGACTCCCTGGCCCATATCACCGAACTCATATCCAATCCCGCCTGTTCCCTGGCCGAGGTGGCCAAGGCGATTTCCGGGGACCCCGCGATAGCGATTAAGACCTTGCGGCTTGTGAACTCCGCGTATTATGGGTTGGGACAGGAAGTCACCACGGTCGAGCATGCCGTGGTGCTTTTGGGGTTGAAAGTCATTAAAAACCTGGCGTTAACCGCGACCGTGTTCGACAAGATTCGCGGCGCGGCGGACCTTTTTTTGCGCCACAGCGTGGGATGCGGCGTGGCGATGCGCGCCCTGGCGGAAGCCGGGCCGCTGGCCAAATATGTGGCTACCGCGGACGAGGCTTTTGTGTACGGGCTGTTGCACGATATTGGCAAGATCATTTTGCTGGAATATCTTCCGAATGAGTATGTGAAGATTCCGCAACTGGTCCGGGATCGCGCCATCCCGTGGCATCAGGCGGAGCGCGAGCTGATTGGCACGGACCACGCGGAATTGGGGGGGCGGCTCGCAATGAAGTGGAAGCTGTCCAAATTTGTGATCAACGCCATCGCGGGGCATCATGATCTTACCCTGTGCGAACCGGATCTTCGGCCCCTTGCCTCGTCCTTGTGCCTGGCCGATTATCTCTGCGGCATGAGCGGCATGCCCTCGCATGAAAAACCGGCGTATGCCATACCGGAGACGGTGTGGGCGTCCACGAATCTTGATCAACCCGCCTTGGCGAAGGTGGTGGACCGCTTTTTTGACTCCGTTCCCGACATAAACGAATTGGTCAAAGTGGCCGCTTGAGCCATGCGCCTGCTTAAACTGGAATGTGAAGGCTTTCGCTCACTCACCCATCTTTGCATAGAACCCGTCCCGGGATTAAACATCATTCACGGGGGCAATGCCCAGGGGAAAACGACCGTGTTGGAAGCCCTGCTGTACGCGGCCACCTCGAAAAGCCACCGCACCACGCTGGAAAGCGAATTGGTGCAATATGGGGCGGACCGGTTCCACGTGGGGGTGAGCGCGCAACGCCAGGACCGTGAGGTCGTTATTGACGCTTATTGGTGGAAAAATATAAAACGCTTCAAGGTAAACGGGGTGGCGCAAACCCGGCTCAGCGATATACTGGGGCGCGTGCATGTGGTCTTTTTCTGTCCGGAAGACATCGGCCTCATAAAGGAAGGCGCCTCGGTGCGCCGCCGTTTCCTCGACATGGAACTTTCGCAGCTGTTGCCGGGCTACTTGCAGGCTTTGCAGCAATACCGGCAGGCGCTGCGGCAACGCAATGAACTCTTGCGCACGGATCATCCGGACCCGGCGTTGGTGGACGTTTGGGACGCCCAGTTGATTGAGTATGGCACGGTCATCCTGCAACTCCGCCGCGAGTTCATCGCCGATCTTTCCGCGCGGGCCACGCAGGCCTATGCGCGGGTCGCGGAGGAGGAAACATTGACGTTGGCCTATTTGCCGGACGTGAAAACCCCCGATGAACTGGCCGGCGTGCTTGAACGGTCGCGGGCATCGGACCTGAAGCACCGGGTCACCCATCGCGGGCCGCACCGGGATGACATGGAAATCCTGGTGGACGGCCGGGCCGCGCGCAGTTTCGCCTCGCAAGGCCAGCAAAAAACCGCCGCGCTCGCCCTCAAGCTTGCGGAACTTGAACTTATTCGTGCGCGTTCGGGCGAATATCCGATCCTGTTGCTGGATGAGGTGCTGGCGGAATTGGATGAACACCGGGCGCGGCGGTTGTTCTCCGCCATCGGGCCGGAGGTACAATGCCTGTTGACCACGGCCGAGGCGCAGTGCCGCACGGAACGCTTTGCCGAGGGCTGCGCTTTCTACCGCATCGAGCGAGGTTCCCTTGAAAAAGAGTAAGCCCATCGCGGTCGGCGATATCCTGAAAAAACTCAAGGCCACCACGGCCCTGGGCAAGCACCTCGAACATGCCCAAATCTGGGAGCACTGGGAGGATATCGCGGGCAAACAACTTGCGCAACACACCCGCCCGTGGGCCGTCCGTGACGGCCAACTGCGCATCGCCGCCGAGAGTTCCGTTTGGATGAATAAAATCGCCTATAAAAAATGGACGATCATCAAGCGGGTCAACCGCATCGCACAGAAGGAACTCATCTCGGATATCTTCGTTGTCCTTCTGGAGGATAATGAAGGAGTGTGAGGCGTCTGCGCACGAAAAAAGACCGGCCCCCGAAGGGGCCGGCCACAGTTGAGTAGACGTTCAAACCTCCGTTATACGTTACTTCTTGACGCCGCAGGCGGCGGTGCATTTGCTCTCTTTGCAGCAGGCACATTTGCCTTCTTTGCAGCAGGGGCATTTGCAATCACTGCCACACGCGCACTTGCCGTCCTTGCAGCAGGTGGTTCCTGACGCATGACAGGAGGCCTTGGCGGCTTTGCAGCCATCGCCGGCGCCGCCCGTGGAGTTTGTGGCGCATCCGAAGGCCGGGGCGAATACCAGCGCGGCCATCAGGAGCAGGGTTACTATCGAAAGCGAGTAATAGTTTTTCATAATTTTCTTTCCTTATTGTGAGAGTCCGCTGGACTCATCCTTGTGGTTGATTTTCCTGCAGTGCATCCAGCCTACAGGCGAACGTCCGCCATTCATTCGAGAAACAAACAGCGGCAGGGGCGTCCCTCAACAACGCCAGACACAATGCTGAATGCAGGCGGGAGGACCTGATGCCGTCTGACGGAATTTCAGACGCATCCCTGGAAATGGGCTTTCGGCCTGGAGGGATGAAAACATTAGTCCGTAAAGGACCTTGGGGGAAATTTCTTTATCTACTCGCAGGGAAGAAGGGGGGAGAGAGGCAGGCAGGTCTTCAGAGTGCAGATGGCAGGTGCAGGGAATTGTGGATGCGCGCAAGAACAGGTTTGCCGGATGGGGTTGGAGTGGCTGAAGCATCCCTTTACCGCAGCAATGCGCCACTGGTTCCGGTTGTTCCCGGCAGCATGCTCCGGGTCTGGCGGGGGAGGAAGGTGCTTGCGCCGCACAACATGGGCACTTCGCCATGCGGCAGGTTTCATGTCCCGGATACGGCCACCCCGCGCCCTGCGCGGTTATCGCGGCAATCATGATGGTCAGCAGACCGCCGAGCAATAGATTCTTATTGAAAAGCAATGTTTTCATGTCGGTTTAATTATATATTCAATTGTACCCGGCACAACGCTGTTTTCGCAATACCACTACCCTAAGAACAAGGTAAAAGAACCCTGTATTCCGGTCGCGAAAAGGATTTCCAAGCTTTTTAAGAGTCCCGGACAGAATCTGTCTTCCGTACTTTCATCCGGGCAATGGTGGTATCCACCGGAATTGAAGAATTGGACTAGGCGGAGAAGTTCGGACAGGTCAATGTACCAATCCTGCGGGTTGTAATCGCTGTCATGGGGGGTACAGGATTGCGCGCCGGAGCCCGGGGCAAAGCCGTCCTCCGTGCCCGCTT
>CAYXPO010000535.1:0-3903 GCA_964466925.1 uncultured Nitrospirales bacterium | reverse complement strand
TGCCGTTCAACAGAATTGGAATCCCCGCGCCACCCGTGCCTTCCTGGCGGCACTTGCTTCCATTGGCCTTGTGGAATGTATCGAAGGCCGCTATCGAAACACGCCGCTGGCGGCGGAATGCCTGGTTCCGGGCCGTGAATCCTATCACGGAAACTTCCTGCGCCACATGCAGCGCACGAACGAAGCGTGGGCGCAACTGGGCCGCTCCCTTGTAACCGGCAGGGGCATCAAGCAAGGCCGGCATCCTGGCGGTTCGGAAGCCCTCCGGGAATTCGCGCTTGGAATGGCGGACCTTGCGCGAAGCAACGCCCCCGCAATCGCCCGGCAACTCGACCTGTCGCCTTTTGACTCCATGCTTGATCTGGGGGCCGGGACGGGGGAATACAGCAGGGCGTTCCTGACCGTCTGGCCCCATCTCACCTCCACGCTTTTTGATGTGCCCGCGGTCATTGAAATGGCCCGGGAAAAATTCGCGCACGCGGAGTTGGCGTCACGTTGCCGTTACATCGCCGGGGATTACCTGAATGATTCGCTTGGTGGCACGTATGATCTCATCTGGATGGCCAACGTGATTCACGCCCTCAGTGACACGGATGTTCAAGAACTGTTGAAGCGGTGTTTTGACGCATTACTCCCTGGCGGCGTTCTGATGATCAAAGACTTTCTTGCCGAAGAGTCCAACGCTTCATTCTGCGCCCTGTTCGCGCTCAACCTTTTGTTGCATACAGAATCCGGACGTCTCTATGCTGTGGATGAAATGGCGGAATGGACGCGTCAGGCGGGATTCACGGACGGGCAGTTAATCCGCGCGGGTACAAAGGCCCGCATCTGGCGCGTAAGACGTCCTGCCGAGGGGAGGCCTGCCTAACGGCCTTTCCCCTTATCCCAAAGGGATTCCACAACCAACCCGGCAAATAAACGGTGACGGGCGCCATTTATTTAAGACCGAGCACATCCTGCATGTCATACAGGCCGGGCTTGGCGCTCATGACAAACCGCGCCGCCACCAAAGCACCGCGTGCGAAATTGTCGCGGTTGTGGGCCTTGTGCACCAGTTCGATGCGCTCGCCTTGCCCGATGAAACTCACGGTATGTTCGCCCACCACGTCGCCGCCGCGCACCGCATGCATGCCGATTTGACGCGCCGGACGCGCCCCCACCAGCCCTTCACGGCCATGCATCACATCCTGCGCGTAACTCAACCCCACGGCCTCCGCGGCCCGTTCCGCCAGCCGCACCGCCGTTCCGCTCGGACTGTCTTTTTTCTGGTTATGGTGCACTTCCACGATTTCAATATTGTAATCCAGACCGAGAATCGCCGCGGCTTCGCTGGTGAGCTTGAACAAAAGATTCACGCCCACGCTCATGTTGGGCGCGTATACAATCGGAACCTGTTCGGCGCACGCACGCAATTCCGCCACCTGTTCCGCCGAAAGGCCCGTCGTTCCCACCACGGAAGATTTTCCGAGAGACGCGGCGGTTTTGACGTTGCCCAGGCACACCTGCGCCAAGGTGAAATCAATCATAACGTCCGCTTTGGCGATTTCCGCCGCGGCGTCCCCGCCCACGGTGACGGAATGCGCCTTGCCGCTTTCCATGCCCACGGCAAGAACGGTTCCGGCATTGGACGGCACATCAAAGGCCCCCGCGACGGTGACGTCGTCCGCGGCCGCCGCCATTTCCATAATGCGCCGCCCCATGCGTCCGCACGCGCCCGCCATGCAAATAGTGATCATATTATTGCTCCGTTATGGTTCCCGGCGGCGTGAGGCGCCGCCGTGCTTTGTGTGATCAGCCTTTCGGCTTGTTTTCCAACATGATATCGTCCAGAATCAACAACCGCTCAAACCACACCATCAGCAAGGTGCACAAGTACCGCCGCCCCATTTGACTCAGTTTGAGATTGGAGGAACCCCACGTGCGGCCCGACCAGCGGATGGGAATCTCCGCAATGTTATAGCGGCGGATGATGCACGACAGCGACATCTCAATGGTAATGTTGAAATGGGCCGCTTGAAGCGGCGTAATGCTTTCCACCACATGCCGCCGGTACACCTTGAAGGCATTCGTGATGTCGTTAAACGGCGTCATGAACAAAACCTGCATCATCCGGTTGACGATGCGGTTCACCACCAGCTTCACCAGCGGATACTGAACCACCTTGCTGCCCTTGCGGAACCGCGAGCCAAAGCAGCAATCATACCCCTCCTCGATTTTCCGGTAACACCGCACCACGTCTTCCGGATCGTCCGAACTGTCCGCCATCACAATCGCCACCACGTCTCCTTCCACATTGCGGAAGCCGCAGCGCACCGCGCGCCCGAAACCGCCCGGTGGCGTATTGTGCACCATCCGGAGTTCCGGAATTTCCCCCATCAGCGACTCCACCACCGCCGGCGTGGCATCCGTGCTGTTGTCATTGACCACCAGAAATTCAAACGGGATGCCCTCGGCCCGAAGCTTCACCGCGAGGTCGCGAAGCGTGGGCGGAAGGTTCTTTTCCTCGTTGTAGGCGGGGATCATCACGGTATACCGCAAGGTATTGCGGGGCGCGGGGCGCAACTCAGACGCGGCCTTGAAACCCATCGTAAATCTCCTTGAGGATGGCATGGATGTCGTAGGCATACGCCCAATCGGGATAATGCGACTGGAACCGCCGCACATCGCTGATCCACCAGATGTGGTCGCCGATGCGGTTGGTTTCCACGTAGGATGTGTTCATTTTCTTCCCGGCGATTTCCTCGCACAGCGCAATGGCTTCCATCATCGAGCAGTTGCTGTGCCGGCTTCCGCCAATATTATACACTTCCCCGGACCGCGGATTTTGGGCAAATTGCGCGAAACAATTCACGAGGTCCTTCGAATGGATGTTGTCCCGCACCTGCTTCCCCTTATACCCAAAAATGCGGTACTCCCGGCCCGTCATCGCGCATTTCATCAAATAGGAGAGGAATCCGTGCAATTCCGCCCCCGAATGCCCCGGCCCCGTCAGGCAGCCCCCGCGGAACACCGCCGTGTTCATCCCGAAATACCGGCCATACTCCTGCACCATCACGTCCGCCGCCACTTTTGAGGCGCCGAATATTGAATGCTTGCATTGATCAATGGACATGCTTTCGTCAATGCCATGTTCCGCGTAGGGATGACCGGGTTCCACTTCCCACCGGGTCTCCCGTTCCACCAAGGGCAGGGAGTTCGGAGCATCGCCATAGACTTTATTCGTGGACGTGAAAATGAACGGAGCCTCCGGCGCATACCGCCGGGTGAGTTCCAGCATGTTCAACGTACCCAGCGCATTCACCCCAAAATCCGTGAGGGGCTCGCGTGCCGCCCAATCGTGACTCGGTTGGGCCGCGGTATGAATGACCAGAACAATCTCCCCCGCGTATTCTTTGAAAACGGCCTCCAGCGCCGGATAGTCCCGGATGTCTGCCGTATAATGACGGTATTGGGCGAAATCGGTTTTGAGCTGTTCCGCGGACCAGCGGGTTGAGGCTTCCGCGCCGAAAAAATAGGCCCGCATGTCATTATCAATGCCCGCAATGATATGACCTTCCCGCGCAAAATGGCGCACCGTTTCCGCGCCAATCAATCCCGCTGAACCCGTCACTATCACTACGCTCATGTCCACCTCCCAGAAGTTCTTTTATGCTTCGGCCATTCTATCCCACCCCGCATGACACGTGTCAAACCCGGTGCCTGCATTCAGCCTCTTGACCGTGCCTCCCATCCCAGCGGTTGGCCCGCCCTTCTTGGCTATGGGCACGTCGGGGCTAAGGGCGTCGAACTGCCAATGAAGGAAAAGCAAACTAACAAAACCGATAAAATCGACAAGCAGTGTTCTGGTTTGGGTGCGCGTCAGGAACTGGGGTTTGCTAAATCGCCTTGTCGGCCCGGTACTCC
>CAYXPO010000534.1:662-3924 GCA_964466925.1 uncultured Nitrospirales bacterium | reverse complement strand
CATGGCTGTTTGTTAACGGGGCGGGTTCTATGGGCTCGTGGGGAAATTCGCCCATGGAATCCTGCATGTAACACCGCAACAGCCGCCAATCGTCTTCCAATACCGCTTCCCGGGCGTTTTTCAGTCCGAGTTTTTCCCCCAAGCCCTCTGTTTCCCATTGTTCCGCAAGATAGGCCGGAAACGCGGACAAGACAACCTTTTCAAAATCCTTGTAGATGGGATTCAGATCGAGTTCGCGGTGGTCCGCCGTCCCAAAATGCTTCAGAAGCCCTTTCCGGCCATATTTGTTCAACAAAAAAACATCAAACGCCTCCTGGCAATGCGGACAATAACAATTTTGCGTGTTGACATCGAAAAAAATGCCGTAATAGCCGGTATTTGCCAGTTCCCTCACCACCAAGTCCAGATAGGCGCTCCATGCGGGATGATTCACACAGGGTTCGTAATGGAACACGTCCGGCGGGCCGCCGCCCAGCGGATTCGGTCCGCGCACCTGCGACCAAAGACTGGGATCCGCCTCCGGCTTCGGCCCCAATCCAAAGGAAGCATAATCGTCCCAGTGATCGTAAAAGTTAAAGAACCCCGTGCGTTTATCGGGATTGCCAAAGAAGGCCATGGTGAAGACATAGGGGATCAGCCGACTAACTCCCGCTTCCCGCATTTTCGTCTGGAGACGGTGGATGCGCTCCACTTCCTTGGGAATCTCTTCGGGCGGTAGGATGGCATTGGTAAACAATTCATGCCCATACGTGGGGCCCAGCGCCCCCTTAAAAGGGATTTGATAGCCAAGGTGATAGAGGTCCGGCGGGCTCTCCCGCAAGGGTTCCAGGAACGACGCCTGCTCCGGATCGGGAAGATATCCGATGCAATACGTGAACGGCACGGACGTTTTGGCGGGTACGGCATACCCTTCAGGAACCGCTTGGCCGCCCTGTGCCATCATCATCACGCTCAACAAAAACCACGGCATGGTCCCGCCCTCCATTTTCCGCCCATAATGCCCCAGAAGCGCTTTCCGGCACAACCAAAGGTTTTTCTGCTTGTATGCGTTCCGGGGGAACGTCATAATGTTTTCAGGAATGTGTCCTATCAGGAACAACCGGCAAGGAGCGGGAAGAACATGATGACAATGGTTTGGGCGTGCATGATGGGGTGTATGGCGGCCGCGGGACAGGATTGGATGCCCATGCCGGTGCCCGGAGCCTGGGAACAATGCAAATCGCTGAAAAACTACGATGGTTTCGCCTGGTATCGCTGTTTTATCCAAGTCCCTGATTCATGGGCGGATCACGACCTCACGCTTTCGCTGGACGTGATAAAGGATGCCGATGAAGCATTCTTCAACGGAACCCATGTGGGCCTAACCGGCGCCATGCCGCCCCATTTCATCCCGGCGGATACTCAAGCGCGCGCCTACGCCGTCCCGGCGAAGTTGGTGCGGTTTGGCGATTGGAACCTGATCGCGGTGCGGGTCTACAACCAGGAAGGGCACGGAGGCTTCCTGCATTCCGGCCAGGCGCTGTTGTACGCCCGGGGCGCGTTAAGCCTGGAAGGGAAATGGCAATTCCGCACCGGCGATGATCCCGCTTGGGCGCAATGGCCCGGGCCGCCGGACGCCAAAAAAGTGCGGAAAATGGCGGAAAATTTCACGGACTCTTTCCATGCCATGGCCGGGTCGGCCTGGGTCAAATTCAAAGGCGAATGTCCGGCGCCGGAACAGCCCCTGACGTTGTGGTACCGGAAACCCGCCCAGAATTGGAATGAAGCCCTCCCCGTGGGCAATGGCCGCCTGGGCGCGATGGTGTTCGGCGAAGTGCTGAAGGAGCGCCTCCAGCTCAACGAAGAATCCGTTTGGGATGGATATGTGCATGACACGACGAATCCGAAGGCGCTTGCCGCGTTGCCGGAGGTGCGGCGCTTGTTGTTTGAAGGGAAAAATGAGGAAGCGTCGAATCTTGCGGGCGAAACCATGATGGGGAATCCCATGCGGATTAATTCCTATCAGGCGCTCGGCGACCTATGGTTTTCCTTCCCCTGCGCCAAGGAAGTCTCCGGCTATTGCCGGTCGCTCGATTTGGACACCGGTATCGCCCTAACCACGTTCCGTGCAAAGAAGACGCACTTCTCCCGCGAGGTTTTTTCCTCCGCGCCGGATCACGTGCTGGTGACGCGCCTTTCCTCGGACAAGCGCGAAAAGATCAACGTGGAAATCTCCCTGACCCGCGAACAGGACGCGGCGTGCGTCAGTGAAGGGGATAACACCCTTGTGTTGCGCGGGCAAATACAACGCAAGAAACCGCCAACGTATGAGGTCGTGGGCATGCACTTCGCCGCGCGGGTCACCGCGCTGCCGAAGGGTGGCAAACTGAAAAACGAACAGGGAAAACTTACGGTGTCGGACGCGGATGAAGTGGTCTTGCTGCTTGCGGGGGCCACGGATTATCGCGGGGGCGATGCGGAGGAAAAATGCAAGGCGGACGTGGAGATGGCCGCCACAAAATCGTTTGAGGAACTCAAGACGGCGCACCTCCAGGATCATCAGGCGTTGTTCCGCCGGGTGGAACTGGACTTAGGGGCCTCGCCCAACGCCAAGCTGCCCACCGATGAACGCCTCATGCTGGTGCGCAACGGAGCCGAGGATCCTCAGTTGGCGGCCCTGTATTTCCAGTATGGGCGGTATCTGCTGATGGGGTCCTCCCGCCCCGGGGATTTGCCCGCGAATTTGCAGGGGATTTGGTGCCAGCACATGTACGCCCCGTGGAACAGCGACTACCACACGAATATCAATCTGCAAATGAATTATTGGCCGGCGGAAGTGGCGAATCTGGGCGAATGCCATCTCCCGCTGTTCGATTACATGGATTCCCTCGTGCCCTCGGGGGAACACACG
Source organism: uncultured Nitrospirales bacterium (assembly GCA_964466925.1). Classification (GTDB taxonomy): domain Bacteria; phylum Hydrogenedentota; class Hydrogenedentia; order Hydrogenedentales; family CAILVY01; genus CAILVY01. The sequence goes on along the minus strand of CAYXPO010000534.1, from coordinate 1,034 downwards.
GCAAAGGTCCACTACAACGCGCGCGGATGGGTGGTGCATCACCTCAGCGATTTATTCGGGTTCACCACGCCCGCCGACGGTGTGTGGGGCATCTGGCCCGTGGGGGCCGCCTGGCTCGCCCAACATCCCTACGAGCACTATTTGTTCAGCGGCGACAAGGAATTCCTGGCGCAGCGCGCGTATCCGCTCATGAAAGGCGCGGCGCTTTTCATGCTGGATTATCTTGTGGAAGATCCGCAGGGACGGCTGGTGACGAATCCCTCGCACTCCCCGGAAAACTCTTTCTTGAAACCGTATGGAACAAAGTCTGCGTTTACCTATGGCGCGACCATGGACCTAGAAATCATACATGACCTCTTCAGCAATTTCATC
>CAYXPO010000534.1:0-652 GCA_964466925.1 uncultured Nitrospirales bacterium | reverse complement strand
GCAACTGGAATCCGCCCTGAAACGCTTGGCCCCGCTTCAAATCAGCCCCAAGACAGGCCGCCTCCAGGAATGGATCGAGGACTATGACGAACCGGAGCCGGGCCACCGCCACATGTCGCACCTGTTCGGGGTGCACCCCGGGCACATGATTACCCGGGAAGAGACGCCGGAATTGTTCGATGCCGCCCGTAAATCGCTTGAATACCGGTTAAGCCATGGCGGCGGGCACACCGGCTGGAGCCGCGCCTGGATCATCAATTTCTTCGCCCGCTTCGAGGATGCGGAAAAGGCCCATGAAAACGTGCAGGCGTTGCTGGCGAAATCCACCCTCCCCAATCTGTTCGACAACCATCCCCCGTTCCAGATTGACGGCAATTTCGGCGGCACGGCGGGTATCGCGGAAATGCTCCTCCAGAGTCATACCGGGGTGATCAAGCTGTTGCCCGCCCTGCCACACGCATGGCCGTCGGGACAGGCAAAGGGTTTGCGCGCGCGCGGCGGCTATGAAGTGGATATCCAATGGCGGGATGGGAAACTGACCGAGGCCGCGATTCGCGCGGCGCATGACGGTGTTTGCCGGGTAAAAGCCACTGTGCCGCTGAAACTGGGCAAGGATGGCGCCGCTTCGGCCAATGGAATACTTGAATTCCCG
>CAYXPO010000533.1:0-3928 GCA_964466925.1 uncultured Nitrospirales bacterium | reverse complement strand
AGCGGCCCCCCTCGATGAAACCAAGGTGTTTCCGGCGATGGTGGTGAACATGATTGACGTCGGGGAGGAGACGGGCAGCCTGGACGCCATGTTGATGAAGGTGGCGGACATCTACGATGCGGAAGTGGAGGTGGCGGTCGAGGCCATGCTGCGCCTGATGGAACCGGCGATTATCGTGCTGCTCGGCGGCGTGATCGGCTTTATCGTGGTGTCGCTGTACCTGCCGATCTTCACCCTGGGCGATCAGATCAACAAGTAATGACCGCGCCGCGGCGGATGCGGCGCGCTGGAATCGTATAATTGAAGCGGTAAAAATAGTCAACGCGCTCGACGAGGATTCGCCCGTCAGGGGGCGTGGATAAGGAGCATGCGCATGAAAAATCGAAAACAAGGATTCACCCTGGTGGAACTGCTGGTCGTGATGGCCATCATCGCGATCCTCGCGGCCATTGTCGTCCCCAACGTGGCCAAATACATGGTCAAAAGCCGTGTCACCCGCGCCATGACCGAGTGCAACAGCATCGAGACCTCGCTGGTGAAAATGCTGGCCGATGCGAACCGCGGCGAACTGAAAGACCTCTTCAATAGCGGTGCAGTGGATACTCTGGCCCGGGACTTGATGCCCGTGCCGCCGTTCAACGGGGATTTTTTCAAGGCGGCCACGAAAATCTACACCAACACCGTGTATGCCTTGTTGCGGGAGGGCCGCGGCGTGTTGGGGAAAAATGACGCGGGATGCACGGATCCCGATGAAACGGTATGCCCGACCCTGTTGGACAAAGAGCTGAATTTCACGTACAAGAGCGTGTTGGACGTGATGGCGGTCAAGAAACTGGGCACCAACTACCTCGACATCGGCTTCGACCCCTGGGGCAACATGTACAATATCTGGCCGGGGCCCTGGTCCATGCGCAAAGGCCCGATTGTCTTCCGCATCTATATGCCCGAATCCGATGAAAAAAATCCCCTGCCCGGGCGTGCCACCGTGGGCGACGGCTTGACGGTCACCGGCATGGCCGATCCGGACACCTATGAGACGGATCTGAAACTGGGTTACCCGGCGCCCCGGAACCAAGTGGCGTTTATCTGGTCCAATGGCGCCAACCTCAAGAGCAGCCAGGCCCTCTACCGGATGGACGGCGTGTATGGCCAATCGAACACGAACCCGCCGTATACCACCCCCGATCCGCGCAATGTGAATTATTACGATCTCGAGCAGGACGGCCTGTTCTGCTGTGGCGGCGATGACATCAACAACTGGGATTCGGGCCAAAGCTGGAATCGTTTCTATAACTAAGCGGCGGACATTGGCCGTTGACCAATGGACATGCAGTTTCGCGCGGGCCGGACGCCCGGGCCGCGGGCAGAGGAGAACCGTGAGGTGAAAACGCGGCGCGATACGACCAGGCCAGGGTTCACCATGGTGGAACTCCTGGTGGTGATGGCTGTGCTGGCCGTCCTGGCGATTATGGCCGTGCCCACGTTTTCCCGCTTCGGCATGTTTTCCCAGGATGACCTCCAAAACACCGCCCGCACGCTTCACAGCCTGCTCCGCATGGCCCAAATCCATGCCACCACGTATCATGTGAACACGGCGGTGGTGTACATGCTGGATAATTACCGGGATCCGGAAACCGACCCGGACAATACGCCCGGTTTGGCCGCGCCGGTCATTGACAGCGTCACCGGCGAAAACGTGCGGGTGATCGTCGGTGCGGCGGTCATGTATCAGCCTTCCGCGGGACATGCGGGAAGCTGCCAGAACTGCTTTATACCGGTCGAGAGCGCGGAAGGGTCCTTTAAACTCTTTCCCGCAAGCACCGCCGTCCTGTTGCGTGATGCGTCCATTGTGGCCAATGGCAACCCCTTGATTGTTTACGGAGACCGCCATGTTGCCTCCGGCGACCGGCGGCCCCGGTTCAATTGTGAGGAGAATTCGGTTCAGGACCCATCGAACGGTCTGTGGCATTCGGGCCTCAGTTACTTGGGAATGCAGGATGTTCAGGCCGTTGTGGCGGGCCCGCCGGTGGACCCCGGCGCGGAAGGAGAGGAAGTTCCCGTGATCAGTTCCTTTCCGGCGCATGTGTTCACGCCCTCCGGGCAACTTGATGTTCAGACCAGTTGCAGCGGTTCGTGCGGCGGATATCAATGCGTGAAAACCAAAGAGCGTTATGTCATGCTGGTGGCGCCGTCGCCCGCGGAGGCGCCGGAAGCCCGGCTGCTCCAGGTGGAAAAACCCAAGATGATTATCCTCGAAATGAATGATAAAGGCGTAAATGAATCCGTATCGAATCTAGTGAGTATTCCCATCGAACTGTTCCGCGCCTCGGGACGTGTGAGGATCGCGTCATGAAACACCGTGTACTGCGAAGAAAGTCGGGGTTTACCCTGCTGGAAGTGCTGGTGGCGCTCACCATTTTGGCCGTCGGCCTGATTGCCATCATGCGCCTGTTTCCGTTGTCCCTGCGCAATTCGCAGGTGGCCGCCGAACGGACCGCCGTGGCGTCCCTTGCCCGGACGGAACTGGGCCGGGTGCGCGCGGGCGGCGTGTTCAACCAGGAGAATTTCCAGCCGTGGATTCATTCGTGGGCGGAGCGCAACGCCTTGCGCAACCTGACCGCCGCCCAGCGCGCCTATTCGCTGTATGACAGTTGGCGCACCACCGTCCAGCGGGTGGGCGGCAGCGAGGGCGCGGACTTGTTCCGGGTGACCTTTTCCGTGAAAATGTTTGACGGCCGGGAAGAAAAATTTGTGACGTACGTGACCCAACTCTAGGGAAGAAGCGGTGTCCGGCGGGCCGGATGCGAATCGCAGTCATGAGACAGGAATTCGTGATAAAAGACAAAGCCGGGAGGATGGCGCGGCACGCGCGGGCCGTCCGGGGGCGCGGTGTGTCCGGCGGGTTCACCCTCGTGGAAATTCTGGTGGCGATGGCGATCTTCGTGGTGTTGATGTCGGGAATCACCGCGCTGTTTCTGGGTTCCGTGCGGACTGTCAAGGGCGGCTACCGTTCCATGGACGCCTTTGGCGCCGCCCGCACCGCCATGACCATCCTGGACCGGGACCTGTCCGTCGCGTTCACCGCCCGGGACCAAGGGCAGAAGTATCAGTTTTACGGACGCCCCGAGGGCTTCATGTTCGTGGGCGCGCTCTACGGCGGCGGCATTGGCCGGATTACCTATGTGCTGCATCCCCTCGTATTCGACGACCCCGCCAATCCCACGAAAAAGATCGGGAACCGTTTCGAGACGGAAATCGTCGAATCCTGGAAAGAAACCCTCGGCATTGTGAAGCAACAAGGCAAACAGTATGGACTTTCGCGGGGGATGACGGGCGAAGAAGCCGACCAACTGGGGGAGGCGGCGCAGGATGTGGTGATTGCCGCCTATGCCGGCCTGATGCCCCCGGACAGCGACGCCAGCCGCCCCGTCGAGTTCCGGGTCATCGTGAGCAACTACGCGCTGCTGCGCAAGGAAGAATCCGGGGTCCGCGATCTGGATTCATTTGAGCTGCCCGGCGATTTGGTGTGGCCGCAAATCGACCCGGAACAGGCCGCCCCGGACGGTTATGATGGAAGCAACGAAGGGTTATATTACGAGATGCTCGCGGCCATCAATCCGCAATCCCCCAATGACACCTATGACATGCGGCGTATCGTTGGAATGCAGAATCAAAACATCAACTACCCTCTTCATTCGATCAACGGACGGCTCATCCAGCAATTGATCCAGGCCAAGCGCCGGGAAATCTGGATTCGCATGCTGTCCGGTGATCCGCTGTTGGACTCTCTGGACGCCCGCAACCGGGGCTTTGCGTCGCTTGGCGATTGGTATTGGAACGAAAAAGACCCCTACGGCAATAGCCTCCGGAACATTGACGATTTCAAGCTGGCGGAAAACATTTTATACAAGACCATCCTGTTGCACCC
>CAYXPO010000532.1:0-3957 GCA_964466925.1 uncultured Nitrospirales bacterium | reverse complement strand
ACAGTGGCTAACGCGCCATCGAAGGTAAGGCCAAATTCGTGGAGAATGGAGGGTTGGGGGGCACGGGAATCGGGGTCCGGGGTCCGGGATCCGGGGTCCGGGTTTTTGGGGTCGGGTTTTGGAGCGGTGGTTTGGGGTTTAGGGTTTGGGGTTTGGGAAGAATCAGACGGATTGGACGGATTGGACGATTTATGGTTAGAAGGGAGGGCGTCTCCACTTGGGGAATTTGGGGACCGTCCCGTCCCCGCTCGGGGACTCGCTTTGCTTGGCACAGTCTCTGTTTTTTTATCTGCGGCAGAGATGCCGCAGCCACTTTGGCGGAAGAGTTGGAATTTTGGACCTTTGCCGGTGATGCCGACGTTTGCGCCGAGTCCGTCGAGGGCGAATTTGATGGCGGCGTCGGGCCATTGTCCGGCGTTTTCGACAAAGACGGAGGCGCCGGTCATGAATTTTTCGACGCGGGCTTTGGCTTCGGGATTCGCGGTGCCCGCGTCACCAGCAGCAGGCGCGCGCGGGGCCTTTTCTTTTTCCTCGCCTGCGGTATTCATGCCAAGCATCACAATCATGAGCACACTTGAAAAAAACACGCTGGCCGTGGACGCGGTTGAAAAGAACCTCATGCCTGCTCTCCCTGCCTATTTCTCACTTGTTTCTTCGGCATATGGGGCCTGCCTATTTCCGCCGAATGTCATACGCACCATGAATTCACTTGCAGGATACCCTACTTTTTGCTTTTTTTACAAGATGTTCCATTTTCATCAAAGGGCGGCGGAGAGGCGATAACCTGCATGGAGTTGCCACAGTATGAAAAATCGAACGCCCTCCGTTAATACAGGTGCGCCAAACGAGTCAAACCCGTTATACTCGTGGAAAACTGGAGGAGTTTTTTTATGGGTTTGAACATTCGTTGGGCGGTGGGTCTTTTTCTGATCCTTGCCTCTCAAGTCTATGCCGAACCGTGGACGGAATGGCGGAATGCCCTGGCGCCCGCCGGGGAGCCTGGGCCCAAACTGACCCTGTCTAAAAATGGCGCCACCGCCTATGTTGTTGTGATCCCGGAGAAGGCTTCCACGCAAGAGCGGAAGGCCGCCGAAGATCTCGTGTTCTGGCTCAAGGAAATGACGGGGGTGCAATTCCCCGTAGTGCCCGATGCCACACCCGCCCGGGACAAGGAAATCAGCATTGGCGCCACAAACCGCCTCGCCAATGTGCCGGAGACGCGGCAGGACCTGAAGGATGAAGGCTACGCCATTGCCGTCAAAGGGAAACGGTTGTTTTTGTTGGGCGGCCGTGTACGCGGCCCGATCAATGCGGTATATGCATTGTTGGAAGAAGACTTGGGCTGCCGGTGGTACTCGGCGGCCTCGGCCACTATCCCGAAACGGCCCACGCTGCGCTTCCGGCCGGTACCGCGTGTGTTCGTGCCGATTCTCGCGTTGCGCGATCCGTTTTATTACGTGGCGTTTGACGGCACGTGGTCGTTGCGCAACCGCACCAATGCCCCGAGTGCGGGGATTCCGGAAGAGTGGGGCGGCAACGTGAATTACGCGCTCTTTGTGCATACCTTTAATACGCTGGTGCCGCCGGATACTTACTTCAAGGACCACCCGGAGTATTTCATGCTCGGCGCGGATGGCCAACGGAGCGCCCAGCAATTGTGCACGACGAATCCCGAAGTGATTCGCATTGCCACCGAGAGCACGTTGCGGATTTTGAAGGAAAATCCGAACGCGGAAATTATCAGCGTGTCGAAAAATGACGGCGGCGGCACCTGTGCATGTCCGGCATGCAAGGCGTTGGATGATGCGGAGGGCAGTAATGCGGCCAGTTTGTTGTTTTTAGTGAACCAGGTGGCGGAGGCGGTGGAACAGGAGTATCCGCGTGTGATTGTGGATACGCTGGCCTACCTGGAAACGGTGAAGCCGCCAAAAACGATACGGCCCCGGAAAAATGTCGCCATCCGCCTGTGCACGGACAATTGCATGTGGTCGCGGCCTTTCACGCCCGCGGAGGAAGTGCCCGCGTTCCGGGATGCGATGACGGGCTGGAGCGCGATTCACGACCGCATCACGATTTGGGATTATTGCGTGAATTTCAGCCATTATCCGGCCCCGATGCCGAATCTTCCGGCGATTGCCGCGAACATCCGCTTTTTTGTGGCGCATAACGCGAAAGGGGTAATGGAACAGGGCGCGTATCAGAGTCCCTGCGCGGAAAATGATTTGCTGCGCGCGTGGGTCTTCGCGAAACTGATGTGGGACCCGGCGCGCGATCTGGATGCGCTTGTGCAGGACTTTATCTGGGGGTATTTCGGCCAAGCCGCGCCGGCCATCGCGGAATACAACACATTGCTGACGAAAACGGCGCAGGAACATGCGGAGAGCATGAAAAGCCCCAAGGGCGGCATCCGTTATCCGATGGATTCCGAATTTCTCACGAAGGATTTCCTTGCGGCGGCCTCCGCGCTCTATGACAAAGCGGAACAATGTGCGGAGTCTGGAGAAATCAAACAGCGCGTGGAGCGGGACCGGCTTTCTATTCTGTATGTGATGTTGTGCCGTGGTCCGGAGTTCGCGGGGGCGGGGTATGGCGCAATGTTGGACCGGTTCGAAGCCATCGCGCGCCGTGAAAAGATGACGCACATTTGCGAAGGACTGGCCGATCTGGAACAGACGCTTCAGGGCTGGCGGGACGCCTGGGCCAACGCGCCATCGAAAGACAAGTGACCCCGGCGGGAGTGTCTGTGGCAACCCTGCGGGTTGGGCCGCATCACAATTAGGAAGGAGACGGGACAGTGTCCGCAAACCAAGAAGGCGGTGTCATCTCCGCGTTGGATAAGCTGTATGAATTCGAGCGCGAACCGGTCTCGGAAGACCAATTACAGCCCGGCCGGCATTTCGCGGGCGTGTTTGCCGGAGAACACGTGGCGGGGACGGAGTTTGTCATTGGCGCGCTGTTTGTGAAGTGGGGCGCGTCGCCTTTCGATATATTCATCGGATTGCTATTGGGGAATTTGATGGCGGTGTTGACGTGGACCTTCGTGTGCGCGCCGATTGCCGTGAGCACGCGGCTGACGCTGTACTGGTATTTGCGCAAGGTGGCGGGGCCCGTCACCACGGCGGTGTACAACATTTTGAATGCGTTCCTGTTTTGCATTCTCGCGGGCTGCATGATCACGGTGTCGGCCTCGGCGGTCCGCATTCCGTTCGGCATTCCGGAGCAGACCAACTGGTATCCGGAAGATGTGCGCTTTGTGTTGGTGGTGATGGGCGTGGGGGCGGTGGTGGTAACCCTGGCGATTCTCGGGTTCAAAAGGCTTTCGCAATTCGCCGAAGTGTGCGCCCCGTGGATGTTTTTGATGTTTATCGCGGGCGCGCTGGCGATGCTGCCCGCGCTGGCGGCGGCCACGCCGGGTATCGGGGCCCTTCACCGTTTCAGTGATTTCTGGCGGCTGGCGCATGAAGTGATTTGGACCGGCAAGACGCCGGACGGCTCTCCGCCCATAACCTTCTGGCAGGTGGCCGCCTTTGCCTGGATTTGCAATCTCGCGGTGCACGGCGGACTGTCGGACATGGCGCTGTTCCGCTATGCGCGGCATTGGCGGTACGGGCTGTATTCCGGTTTCGGGATGTTTCTGGGGCATTACCTGGCGTGGATTTGCGCGGGCATCATGGGCGCGGGCGCGGCGGTAATGCTGCAAAAGAGCCTGCTGAATCTCGACGCGGGCGCGGTGGCTTGGGAAGCGCTCGGCGCCTCCGGCATCCTGTGTGTGATCCTGGCGGGGTGGACCACCTCGAACCCCACGCTGTACCGCGCGGGTTTGGCGCTGCAAGCGGTCACGCCCGGCTGGCCGCGCTGGCTGGTGACGTTGTTTGTGGGGGTGGTCACCACCGTGATCGCCTGTTTGCCGTTCGTATTCAACTGGCTCCTCAATTTTGTGGGCATTTACGGGCTGCT
>CAYXPO010000531.1:0-3984 GCA_964466925.1 uncultured Nitrospirales bacterium | reverse complement strand
CTTCGCGAAACCTATCCCGCCGCGCGCATTACCGCGATGATCCCCCCCGGATATCCGTGTGAATTTCTGGACGGGCTGGCCGATGACCGTGTTGAGACACCCGCCGCGCGGCAGGGAGTTGCGGCGATTTTGGGGATTGTTCGGCAGTTGCGCGCCGCACGGTATGATCTCCTGGCCGTGATGTTCGACAGCCCAAGATTGCGGTTGCTGGCGCACGGGAGCGGAGCTTCGCAACAGTATTGCTATACGGCGGACGGGCGGTTTCTTCCGCTGAAACGGCAGTGGATTTCATTTCTCCTGAATGCGGCGGGGCGGCGAATCCGCGGGCATATCACGTATGTGTACATTCACTACGTGGTGCATCACCGGCCCGTGCGGAAATAAAAATCGCAAATCGTTTTTCTCTCCCCCCAAAACACCCGCCGGAGCACAGCCTGAAGGGCTTTTACATGACAGCCCAAAGAAATGCCCTGCGATATGCTTGAGGAACCACCGATGAACACTGATGAACACCGATGGGCCCGGTGCGGTATCGGTGTTTATCGGTGTGCATCGGTGGTTAAATTTCTACTATGTCCACCCCCGCTTTTTTAGGCGAGTTGATCGAGGGGGATGGCTTCATCAATGAGCATGATGGGGATGTCGTCACGGATGAGATAGAGATATTTCTTGTCCTCGCGGACCAGGCCGCCGTCCGCTTTTTCATCCACTTTTTCACCCGCGCGGTTTTTGAGTGTGCCCGCGCTGATGGCCGCGTTCAATTTCACCATGAGCGCTTCGTCCGCGAGCGCCACCGGGGTTTTATTTTCCGGGCACACAAGTATGCTGAGCAGTTCGGGGTCTACCATCCTGAGTTTCTCCTTGCTTGTACAAGGGTGTATTCTACCTGAAGCGTCCGGCCATGCCAAACATTTACCCTTTCGAGTTTGGCGTGAGCACAATCAGGCAGGCGCTCCGCGCGGGGATTTCCACGGTTTCCGTTAGGACGGGGCCGGTACGGGTTCCGAGGGATTTGGGGGCTTCCGTGGACAAACGATCCAATTGCCATGCTGTTGGAGCAATGCCGTATTGGGCAAGGTCGCTCACAAGGGAAAACGTCTGAGACTGTGTATCGGCATTGGCGAGGGCGATGGCAAGGCGGTTGTCTTTGCCGCTGCGCCACAAGGCGGCATGCGCCGCGGCCACGGTGACTTCCGCATCGCCTTTTGGGGTATTCCATTTACCCTTGAGTTCCGGGAGATCGTTGGCAGATTTGAGAACATCGAGCAGTTCGCCGTAGACGAAGAAGTCATAGGCCTTGGCCCGCAATTGCGCCACTTGGGCGAGGAAGGCGAGTTTTTCCTTGTGGGCCGGATTGAGGATGTCGGGGCCGTCCCAGCCGGGTTGTGCGCCCCAGGTGAAGTCGCGGGCCTGGCACAAACAATAAGAGACATCATCGAAAAAGGCGCGGTTGGTGGCGAAGTAGAGGGTGTAACCACTATAGACGGCGGTGTTCATGGGGATGTCGTGATCACTTCGGGGCGTCCAGATAAGCAGGCCGTCAACGTTGTCCATGTAGGGTTCCGCGTCATTTTCGGTGGTCAGGCCGATGGCGTGGCCGTTTTCTGTACAGAATTGTTTGATGGGGGTGAGCATGGTGCGGTAGCCGTCCACCCACCACGTGCCGGAACCCAGAGGATGGCCATGGGTTTTATCGAAACACATCCGTGGGGCGGCGGAGGCGATTTGGTCCATGTAGACGGCGTTCACATGGCATTCATCGCCCAGACGGCGGATGATCTCCAGGACTTTGTCCTGCCAGAGTTTTTGGGTGGGGCACATGGCGGCGAGTTTCGCGCCGGAACCGTATTCTTCGATAGTGACTTCGCCATGCTCATTTTTTGTGGAGGCGGGTTTGGCGTCGGGGAAGTTTTCCGCGCCGGTGTCCCACAGCCGCGCATTGATGTAGGGCATGATGGTGTAGCCTTTGTTCACCAGTGCCTGTACGCCCTCGGCAAAGCCGGGTTTCGTGGGGAAGTAATTGGGGTAGAAGGTGTCGAACGGAATTTCGTGCCAGTTGTACCAGTGCACGCCGATGGGCGCGCCGATGGCTTTCGCAAAGTCGTCCATGTGTGGACTAACCGATTCCGCTGTCCCGTTGTCCAGGAGCCAGGCACAAACCTTTTTGATGTTTTCAGGCACATCTTTGCGGGTGGCCAAGGGCCCTTTGCGGGTCCAGGGGGATTCTTTGAGCGCCCAAGCGCGGTAGCGTTTGCAACCATCCATCCAGGAGCCTTGGTAGACACCGAGGGCGAAAGGATACGGGGCATTCCAAGCATTGCCGGGGACGCCCATGTTTTCGGCACGGGTCTCGACGCGGAATTCCGCGCCGGGTTTTATCGAGAAGCGTTTGTAGCGGGCCTGGGGATCGTGGGCGGCGAGGTACAGGCCATTTTGTTGTTCATGCAGCACTATAAACTGCATGGGAAGGTTGTTCGAGGGATATTCGCCGGTGATGGTTTCGCCGGATTTTTCGTAGAGCATGCCCCAGGTGCCGCGGCCAATGGCGACATCAGCGGTCTTCGAATCCGACATGGGTGAAATCACGGGGAATTGGATGTCCCATAGACCGAAGGACGGGCTGGAGGGTGTTGCCTTGATGGTTAAGAGGGCGGTATCGGAGTTCTTTTCGAGCATGGTGGTGACTTCGACGGTGATCGAGCCATTGGCGCCGGGCAGGGGAACATTTTCCCAGTGGAGGAGGAGTTGGTTATCGTTCTTGGTAAATGTGGGGGGAGCGGCCTCGGCATTGGAAAGGATCAGTTCTTTTTCTTCCGCGTTTTGCAGGGATATCCGCCATAGAAGTGGTTTTTCGGCGGGTTGGCGGATGAAGTCGTGACCGGACTGGGGCGCTTGCAGGCTGACGAGCCCGCCGGTTTTCGGACTGAAGGTGAGTTGGAGCAGGCCGTTCTTCAGGATGGGTTCGTCGAGGGCAAGGCTGGTGGCCTGAAGGATGAAACTTGCCAGAACCAGGATGATGAAGGTCGAAAATTTCCGCATGGCGCACTCCCCGCACCGTTTATTGGGTTGCTGTTTATTGAGGGATTATGCCGGTATGCGGCGGCGGCGTCAACAGAAATATGTGTGCCACAGATTCCCTGGGCGCTGCATGGCCACAACCCGAAAGCAGAGGGATTCTACGGTCAGACATCAACTTTCAGCAAAAACCATAAAAACACCAAGGACACCAAGAACACATGGGATCAAAGCGGCCGTGGCAGAACAAATTCCCTTGGAGAAAGACGAAATATGGCGTTGAAGACCGCTTCCCCCGCAGAAGGGAAAAGGTCTTGACAAACTGATAAAGGTGTGGTAATTTATGTCTAACGAACGGTAGGTAAGGCATCACTATCTACCGGTCGTTTACAAGTTGCATCGAGTTTTTTTTTGGAGTACAATCGGGCCCGAAGTTTTGAGGCCGGACCTCCTCGGAAGGCCGCTCATTTGGGAGGGCGGAAGGGTTCGGCGGGCAAAATGGGCATGCCACCAGGTATGAAAGGCCCCAGGCAGGGCTTCTTTTTTCTGGTGGCGGATGCGGGAAACCCGGTGGCGGGTGTACCGGTTATATGGGCAACGGTATAAGGAGAGTGCAGCAGTGGCTGAAACGGCGACACAGGCTCCGGTGCTTTGGCCGTTTGTGGTGTACTTCCTGGGTGCGCTGTCGGTGCCGATAGGGATGATTGTTGTTTCGTTTCTGATTGGGGAGCGTCATAAAGACCGCGCGACCGGGGAACCGTATGAGTCCGGGATTGTATCCACGGGGTCGGCGCGGGTTCGTTTTTCCAGCAAGTATTTCATGATTGCTATTTTCTTTGTGGTATTCGACCTGGAATCGGTCTTTATTTATATATGGGCGACGTCGGTGCGTGAACTGGGCTGGCTGGGCTATGCGGAGGTTTGCGTGTTCATCGGCGTGCTGCTGGCGGCGCTGGTGTATTTGTGGCG
>CAYXPO010000530.1:0-3989 GCA_964466925.1 uncultured Nitrospirales bacterium | reverse complement strand
CATACTGAAGCACAAAGGGGATCAGCAAAACGGTCAACAGGATAAGGAATATGGCACAAATCAGCATTTTGCACTCGTTCTTATTTGTTTGTGTTTATAATAATCGGTTTCTGTTAAAACCGCATTTACTTGCACATCGTGAGGTTCGGGTATCCAGACAGCGGCCATTTGCCCAGAAAATGCCAGCCCAATCGAATATATTTCGTTATTTTCCGATAAATAACGATCAAAACAGCCGCCGCCATACCCAATTCGATGCCCATCAGGGGAGAAAGCTATACCTGGGACAATGCAAACGGAGGTCTTGGGGGGGATGGAAAAGTGGTAATTGCTTGGAAGGGGTTCGAATATACCGAAACGGGTGGGTTGAAGCTCATCCAGCGATTTAAGATTAGACCAGCAGAGTTGTTTATCCGGCTGCATGACAGGTATTAGAACCTGCCGGTTTTCATGGAGCAGGGCGCGGATGAACTCGCGGGTGTCCACCTCGTTGTCCTTGCTTGACACGTAACATAGGATGGGGTCGGTGGTGCAGACTTCGGGAAGGTCCAACAGGCGTTTAGTGATGGCCGCGCTTTTAACCTTGGCCTGCTCCGGCGGCAAGGCACGGCGCAAGGCCAACATGTGCCGGCGAAGTGTTCTCTTTTCCATAACGGGATCGTTCTTACCCGCGCGCGCGGCGATGGCGGGCGAAAATCCCGAAGGCAGCCAGCATGAGAGCAGACATCAGAATATCGCCCAGAAGATTCGTGGGAATGCTCAGAACACTGGCGGAGTCTGTTGCCGGGCCTGAGGCAAGTTGCACCGTGCCGCCATGGGTGACCACCGCCCCGAAATAGGTGACACCGTTGAGCTTCAGCGACATGAGGCTGTTCGGGCGCAACCATCCGTAAATCCGTTCCGCCGGATGCCATTGACCACCCTCCCTATCGTCCACGAAGTACAAAAGTTGGGCCGTTTCGGGCCGCATGCCTTCCGGCAAGGGAATCCACACGCGCTGCGGGGTCTCGAATGGGATTATGGGCGCGATTTCATACACCGGTGCGAGGGCATTACCCAATACCGCCGAAGGCGTTTGTGGAACCTCAAGCACCTTCACCGTATCATTGCTTTCCGAGGCTGGATTTAACCGGCTGGAATCGAATTCATCATAGCCGGGCTGTTCAAGCGCTTTTCCCGTCTCGGCGTCCGGCAAGACCTCAAAACGATAGGCAACCGGTTTAAGATCAGTGCCGGAGACGGTGCGTCCGCCCGCCGTCATGAAGACGGATTCACCCACTGTCCAAGAGAACTGCGGTTCATACAGCACCCATCCATCGCGCGCCGAAGAAGTCTCCACCGGACGCCAGGTTACTGTGGAATCCGACCATGTATTCGCGCGTACTTCGCCCCAGACACTTTCAATGTCTTCATCACTTTGCAGCCGAAGGGCCAGCACGGAGTCCGGGTGAATCAGGCGGACCACGCCGTCTTGGGTATCATTGGGTAATACGGGTATGGGGAATGGTGATGCGAAAAATGCCGACTTGGCCGCGGAAACACCCCGGTATCCCTGATCTCCGCCGCCCATCTCGCCCTTGCATTTTTCGGTTTTCCGCGCCTCCACCCAGTAGAAATAATAATGATACGTGGCGCCCTCTTCGCCGTTGCACCCGCAGTTCTTCTCGGGTTGCTCCGCCGCCAAGGCGGTGACATCGTTGTAGATGGGCGCGGTAATCCAGTCGCTCACCGCGGTGGCGGTGGCCACATCATTGCTTTCACTGCGCCACACCCGGTAATCCGCGGCGCCCGAAACCGTATTCCACGTCACCATGATGTAATCCGCAAAGGTCCCGTCGGAGGCGGCCACATTGTCCGGCGCGGCGGGTGGATTCGGGCAATCCGGTGTGGCATTTCCCGAGTATATGTTCACCGTGTCGGGGTCGCTGCTCAACTCCCCGTCATTGACGACAAGCTGCAGCGTATACAGGCCTTCCTTGTCCGCCGTGAAGGCCGGTTGTTGAAGCGCGGAGTTGTTCAGTCGCGCCACGCTGCCTTCGGGTTTGGCCGTGAAACTCCACTGGTAGGTGATTGTTTCTCCGTCGGGATCCGCGCTCAAGCGTCCGTCCAAGCGGACCAGTTGTGCCACCGTCACGGATTGATCCAATCCCGCGTTGGCCACCGGTTTGCTGTTCACCGTGCTCACGAGGGCGGTATCCGGCGCGCTGTTCACCTTTCCGTCGTTCACCACCAGTTGGAGCACGTAGGTGCCCTTCACATCCAAGCGGAAATTGGGCGTGGCGGACTTGGTGTCGTTCAGGGTCACCGTGCTGCCTTCAGGCCGCGCTGTAAAACTCCAATCATACGTGAGTTCATCCCCATCCGCGTCGAAACTGCCCCGGCCATCCAGCCAGGTGAGTTGACCGACCAAGCGGGTTTGATCCGCACCCGCATTGGCCACCGGCGCGGTATTTCCGGTGCTGATGGTGACCGTGTCGGGTGTGCTGAATTCCTCTCCGTCGGTCACCAGCAATTGCACCACATACGTGCCGCCCGCATCCACGGTGAAATGCGGATGGACCGTTGTGGCTTCTGTTAACACGGCGGCCGAGGCGGGCGGCATGCTGGTGAAACTCCAGGCATACGTTAATGGGTCACCATCCACATCGTAACTGCCGCTTCCGTCCAGCGTCACCACCGAACCCGCCGTCGTGGTCTGGTCCGGCCCCGCATTGGCCACCGGCGCGCTGTTCCCGGCGCTAATCACCACATAGGCCGGGGCGCTGAAATTCACCCCGTCGCTGACAATTAACTGAACCCGGTACTTTCCTTCCACGTCAATGGTGAAACAGGGGGTTGGGCTGGTACTGTCATCCAATGCGGCGGTGCTGTTCGCGGGAATGTGCGTAAAGGACCATGCATACGTGATTTCGTCATCGTCCGGGTCGGAACTCGCGGTGCCGTCCAGGCAAACTGTTTCCCCCACCGTGCCCGTTTGATTTTCCCCTGGTTTTGGCGTTGGGGGGGTGTTGGCCGTGCTGATTGTTACCGTATCGGGCGCGCTGTTCACATGCCCGTCATTCACAATCAACTGAACAACGTAGGCGCCTTCCTCATCAATGATGAAGGTGGGGTGTACCGTGTTGGGATTGTTTAATGCCGCCGTGCTGCCGGAGGGTTTGGAGGCAAAAGCCCAGGAGAACGTCAAGGCATCGTTGTCCACATCGCTGCTTCTGCTGCCATCGAGGGTAACCAATGCGCCCACTGTGGCTGTTTGGTCCGGTCCGGCATTCGCCACCGGCGCACTGTTCGACGTGCTGACCATGACCGTGTCCGGCGCGCTGTTCAGCTGCCCATCGTTTACGATTAGCCGGATGATATAGGTCCCTGCCTTATCCACAAAAAAGCTGGGCGAGACTGTTGCCGGGCCGGAGAGCGTGGCCGTGCTGCCCGCGGGCCGGGAAGTGAACGACCAAGTGTAGGTTAAAGGCGCCGCTTCGGGGTCTGAACTGCCGCTTCCGTCCAGCACCACGGTCGTTCCCGCCGCTACGCGCTGATCCGGGCCCGCATTCGCGGTGGGCGGCGCATTTTCCGTGCTGATGCTCACCGAATCGGGGGCGCTGTTTTCGGTTCCATCATTCACCACCAACTGGAGTACGTAGGCGCCCTCTTTGTCCACGGGGAACGTGGGATTTACCGCGGAGGGGTTGCTCAGTGCCGCCGTGCTGCCGCTGGGTTTGGAGGTAAAGGTCCAGGCATAGGTCAGTGCATCGCCATCCACATCGCTGCTGCCACTGCCGTCCAGTTGGACGGTTTGGCCGACATGCGTGAATTGACCCGGCCCCGCATCGGCCACAGGGGCGCTGTTGAGTGTCGTGATCACCATTTCATCCGGAGGGCTCGGGGCCTTGCCGTCATTCACAACGAGTTGGATGACATAGGCGCCGGCACGGTCGATACGGATGCTGGGTTTGGAGGAGGCGTCCGCCATTAACACGGCCGTGCTGCCT
>CAYXPO010000529.1:0-3990 GCA_964466925.1 uncultured Nitrospirales bacterium | reverse complement strand
TTGGCGCAGCTTTAGCTGTGCTTTGCGCAGTGGATCTCGAATATAATTTCCCCTCTCGAAATTATGAGGTTTTCTTATTTGGCTGCCCTAGGGTTGGTAATCATGCCTTCCAAAAATCGTATAATCCTTTCCCATAATAGACGGACATGTACGCGGTGTCGCCATAGGCCTTGGCCCGCCACACGACATAGCCGGGCTTGAAAATGGGCCGGGCCTGCGCCCATCCGCCTTCCGGGGTGCGCTCGGTGGCATAGATGGATTTTGGGGAGAACCCGAATGGATTTTTGCCTGCCTGATAGAAATACAAAAATAATTTTCCGTTGAACACGAGAAACCGCGGCTCACGGAGGTCGCAGTCAAACTGAAATTCACCCTCCTTCACCCACTGCTTGCGGTCCGGCGAACGCAGCACGACAATCTTGGTTTTCCGAGAGGCCCAATGGGTGGGCGCGGTGCGAAAACCCAAATAGAATTCCCCTTTGTATTCGGCAATATCCAGTACGTTGTTGCTGTGGTTAAGGACCAAGTCCTGGGGGATGGACGGACCGGGCACAACCGACACGGGCGGGGTATACGCAATGCCCTGCGCCAGGGTTTTGTCGAACTGGGCAGTTTCCGTTTTGGGCGATACAAACAGGAGCAGAAAAAGCACTATCACCGCCACTAACTCGATAAAACGCCGCAGGGCGCGAAAGAGGCCCCGGAGAATCCACAACCGCTTGTGTCTGCGTTTCATGGGCGGGTTCCCGCGTGCATGGGGAGATGCTTCAAGGTCATGAACATAATGGGTGCTTCCCACGGCCTGTTCCTTTCGGTTAACGGGTTATTCACTTGGTTTTCGGCGGTCTATTTCGTGTTTTTTTAACCGGTATTGAAGCGTTTTATAGGTGAGGCCCAACAAGTCCGCCGCCTCTTTGATCTGGCCGCCGGAACGCTCCAACGCCTGCCGGATAAAACTCTGTTCCAAATCTTCCAGCACCACGCCGCCCGGCGGCAGCACAAACTCTCCGCTGGCCGGCAAGGGCGCCTGGAATTTATTGGGGAGCATGTCCACGGAAACCGTGTCTTTTTCCGCCAGAATGAACAACTGCTCCAGCGTGTGTTCCAATTCACGGATATTGCCCGGCCACCGGTAACGCCGAAAGGCTTCGAGCACTTCCGGCTGGATCGAAGGCGGTGCAATCCCGATCTTTTTCGACAACTTGTCCCGGAAATGGTTGACCAGCAACGGCAAATCCTGGATTCGCTCACGCAACGGGGGCAGTTCTATCGAAAGCACATCGAGGCGGAAATAGAGGTCCTCGCGGAACTCGCCTTCCTCGACGGCCTTTCGCAGATTGCGGTTCGTGGCGACAATGGCCCGCACGTCCACCTGCCGGGGTTTTCCGCCGCCGACGCGCTCGACCATGCCGTCCTGAAGCACACGCAACAGTTTCGCCTGGCTTTCGAGATGCATGTCGCCGATTTCATCCAGGAAGATGGTGCCGCCGTCGGCGGTCTCGAATTTCCCCGCCCGGCTGGCCTCCGCGCCGGTGAACGCGCCTTTTTCATGGCCGAAGAGTTCGCTCTCCACCAAATTGTCCGGGATGGCGGCGCAATTGACGACAATAAAGGGTTTTTTGCGGCGCGGCCCTTCAAAGTGAATGTGCCGGGCGATCATTTCCTTGCCGGTGCCGGATTCGCCGAGAATAAGGACGGTGCTGTTCACGCGGACGGCCCGGCGCGTGCGTTCGAAGACGCGCTGCATGGCGGGGCTTTCCCCCACGATATTGCCCAGGGCCACGGAATCGGCGACGAGTTCGCGCAATTGCTGGTTTTGACGGCGCAACTCGGAACGCTCGAGGGTGCGTCCGATCACGAGGAGCAATTCGTCCTTGCCGAAGGGCTTTTCGAGGTAATCGGCCGCCCCTTCCTTCATCGCGGTGACGGCCGTCTTGATGGTGGCGTGGGCCGTCATGATCACCACGTCCACCTCCGGACGCAGATTTTTCGCGCGGCGCAGCAATTCCAGTCCGTCCATGCCCGGCATTTTCATGTCGGAGAGCACCACATCAACCTCTTCCGAACGCAGCGTTTCCAGGCTTTCCGCGCCGGAACCCACCGCCCGCACCTCATATCCCGCGAGCCGGAGGATGTCGCTGATGATTTCCCGCTGAACGCGGTCATCTTCCGTGACCAAGATCGTGTGACTCATTCCACTCTCGCTTTCTGCAATGGCAGGCGAATCCGCACGCGGCAGCCGTGCTCATTCGCGTTCATTAACTCGATAACGCCGCCATGGGCCTCCACAATGCCGCGGGTGATGGAAAGACCCAGCCCCGTGCCATCCGGTTTCGTGGTGAAGTAGGGCTCGAACAGATGCTTGCGGACATCCTCCGGAAGGCCGGGGCCGTTGTCAATCAGTTCGATTTCATACGTGACAAAATCCGCCCGGGAATGCACCTGGACGAGGCCGCCTTCGGGCAGCGCTTCCATGGCGTTCATCAGAACGTTCATAATCGCCCGGCCCCATTGCCTCGGGTCAAGCATCAGTAAAATGTCCGGGGCGCCATAGGCGGCCTGGATGGTCACGCCGCGCTGATCGGCATCGTTTTGCAGCAATTGCACGCATTCGCGCAAGAGGTCATCGGCCCGGGTGGGTTCCGCGTGCAACTGGCTTTCCTTGGCCAGCGAGAGAAACCCCGACACAATCGCCTCAAGCCGGTCCACTTCGTTGCAGATGATTTGCAGCGACTTGGCGGCCGGTTCCGTCCCGCCCGTTTGCAGCATGTCCTGGGCATGGCTGGACAGCAGTTTGATGGAATTCAGGGGATTGCGCACGTCGTGCGCGACGCCGGCGGCCAGATTGCCCAGGGCCGACAGGCGCTCCGCATGCCGCAGTTTCCCCTCCATGACCTGCTTTTCCCGAAGTGCCAGCACCATGTGGTTGAAGGTTTCCTCGAGGGCGCGCACTTCGCCGGTGGCTCCGCGCGTGCTGACGGTTTGCAGGTCTCCGGAAGAGATGGCCGCACAGGATTTGGAGAGCTGATTCAATGGGCGGAACGCCTTGATGATGAAATACACGAGCAGGCCGAGCGTGATCACAAACACGGCAATCAACACCTCGACCGAACGGTTCCGGAAGGCCCGGAGAATTTCCGTCTGCGGGACAATGGTGATGCCCAGGGTAAGCATCATCTGGCGGTCGCCATTGCGCAGAGGGACATGCGCCACGCGCGTCAACTCGCCGTTCGCACGCCGCTCGATGGAGAAGGTGGAGTCGGCGAGTTCCCCTTGATAGGGCTGCAACTCGATGTTGACCCCCTGGTGCAAATCCATCAACTTATTCGATAATTCACCCAAAGCGATGCCGGGGGTTTCCTGAATCAACAGCGAGATGCTCTTGGCGATGGTGCTGGTTTGTTCCTCCATTTCCGAGACCGCTTCCAGGAACAGATGGCGGGTGATGATGCCCAGGAGGGCGATCATGCAGCCAAACAACACCACGCACAACACAATGATGCGCACATACAACGAGCCGCGCCAGAGCAGGTGCGGCAGCCGCCCTATCCGGGCGACGTCCAAATTTAGGGGTGCACTGGTCATGGGTTCAAACAGAGTTCATGCCTCCGGAGTTCCGTCCGCTTTCGGTGCCGGTTCACCGCGGAGCAGTTTCATGACTTCCTGAATGTCTTCCCAGCATTTTTTCTTGTCCGCCGGATTGCGCAGCAAATAAGCGGGATGATAGGTCACCCGGAACGGAATCCCGTGGTAATTATGCCAGCGCCCCCGGAGTTTTCCCGTGGATTCGGACGTTTTCAGCAGGGTCTGCGCCGCGATCCGGCCCAGCGCGCAAATCACCTTCGGACGGATCACGTCCAACTGCCGCAGCAGATACGGCTCGCAATAATAGACCTCCTCCGGGCTGGGATCGCGGTTTTCCGGCGGGCGGCATTTTAACACGTTGCAGATGTAGACGTCCTCGCGCTGCATCTTCATGCCCTTTACGAT
>CAYXPO010000528.1:0-4001 GCA_964466925.1 uncultured Nitrospirales bacterium | reverse complement strand
AGAGAAGACCGTGGGACTGTCCGTATATCCGTTGCAGGATTCGGGGCGGTTTGCGGGCGCGATCTTTTTGTTTATGGATTTGACGGAGATACGGCGGTTGGAACGGGCGTCGGAATTGAACCGGCAGTTGGCGCAGGTGGGTGAATTGACGGCGGGCATCGTGCATGAATTGCGCAATCCGCTGAGTGTTATCAGCGGCATGGCGGAATTGCTGAAACGGCAAGTGGAAGAGGATTCGCCGCTGGCGCGGCGCGCGGAGGCGATTGTGCAGGAGGCGGCGCACATGGAGCATCTCATCGGCCAGTTTTTGGGGTTTTCACGCCCCTTTGAGATTGAGCGGCATCATTGTTCGGCGGCGGAGGTGGTGGATCGGGCGCGGCAGCTCTGCCAGAAGTTGGCGCATGACAAAGGGGTGGGGATAGAGACGGCCATTGCGCCGGAAGGCGGGCGGCTGACGCTGGATTCGGGAAAAATCGCGCAAGCGTTGTCGAATTTGTTGCGCAACGGGATTGAGGTGTCGCCTGCGGGAACGGCGGTTCGTCTGGCGGCGCATCAGGCCGCGGGAACGGCGGTGTTTACGGTGCGGGATTCAGGTCCGGGCCTCGATTTGAAACCCGGAGAAGACCCGTTTGTCCCCTTTTTTACGCAAAAGGAAGGGGGCACGGGTTTGGGCCTTTCGATTGTTCATCGAATTGTCACGGCGCATCACGGGACGGTGCGCTACCGGAATCTTCCTGAAGGCGGGGCGGAGTTTGAAATTCAAATTCCACAGGACCGGTAAATCACGATTGCATAAAACAGCAACACCAAGGAGAAGCATGATGGATGCGATAGAAGCCTTACGGACACGGCGGTCGGTGCGGATGTATGAACCGGTGCCGGTGGAACGGACGAAGCTGGAGACGATGGTGGATTGCGGGCGCTTGGCGGCCACGGCGCGCAATGGGCAAGTGTGGGAGTTTGTCGTGGTGACGGAGACGGAAGGCCGGAAGCGGATAGCGGAGGTGGCGGAAAATGGAAGATTCATCGCGGATGCAGGCGCGTGCATCGCGGTGTTCTGCCAGGAATCGAATTATTATCTGGAAGACGGCTGCGCGGCCACGCAGAATATCCTGGTGGCAGGGCGGGCGCTGGGGCTGGGCACCTGCTGGGTGGCGGGGGATAAAAAGGCCTATGCGGAGAAGGTGCGTGAGTTGCTCGGTGTTCCCCGGGGGTACAAGCTGGTGAGCCTGATAGCCGTGGGGTATGCCGCGCAGACCCCGGCCCCCATCAAGCGGGAACTGGCGGACGTGCTTCACTGGGAGCAGTTTTGAGGGATTTTGGAAGGCGTATGCAGGGAGGAGTGTTCGGCCGTTTTTGTGAAATTGGTTGACATTGGGCGTCAATTGTGCAATTCTGCCCATACAGGCGATATGATGAACAGAAAGAGATTCAGCAACCGCCGAAAAGTGAATAAATAAGGTTAATATTTCATGAAATGGGGTAGTGCATGCGGCTTAGGATGCCTGGCGGCATTGCTGGCGGGAGCCGCTTTCGCCGGGGAGGGGGGATTGCAAAAAGACGGAACCGCCACACTGACCATAATCATTGAGGGTGAGGGAACGACTTTCCCGCCAGGGAGCGCGGAACCCGGGATCAGTTATATCTATCCGTTGGGTGAGACGGCCGGGGTTTCGGCGTCACTCGGTGTCAACGGCTGGGCCTTTAATAACTGGGCGGGCGATGTGCCTGCTGGGCCAGCAGCATCGCCGTATATCAAGGTGCTCATGGACCGGGATCGCACAATCCGGGCACGGTATTTGGCGGCGGATTGGACCTTAACCTTGGCTGTGTCAGGAAATGGAGAAATCGAGCCGCCTCCGGGGGAATATGGTTTTGTGCATAACAGCACCGTGAATCTGGCCGCACATCTGATTACAGGCGGCGACGCATTCTATCAATTTTCCGATGGCACTCCCGGCCTTCAAAGCACATTTCTCCCCTATATGGAAGTGACCATGGACCGGAATCGCTCAATCACCGCCGAATTCGTGCCCGGCGATTGGCACGTGGTAGTGACGGGGCCTTTGGAAGGATGTGCGGTTTCTCTATATCCGGAGCCGGGCATATACGCCTACCTCAATAATAGCATGGCCTATGTAAAGGCATACGCCGGTCCCGGATGCTATTGGCGCGGATGGACCGGCGACCTTCAGACGGTTGCGTTCGAGAAATGGTTTGATGTGAACCGGGACATGACGGTGACGCCTGACGTAACCACCAGCGGGTATTCCCTTGATCTGTCCGCTTCCGGACAGGGGGAAACATATCCGCCCCCAGGGCATTGGAATTATGCGGAGGGGGTGGAACTCAATGTATGGGCACTCTCGACCGGCAGCGACTATTTTTCCTTCTGGGAGGGGGATGTTCCGTTAGGGAGGCACCGCGACAACCCGTTGTATACAGTCATGAATCAAGACTACACCCTTAAGGCGGTGTTTGTGGGCGGTGACTGGTATTTGTCCATTCAGGTAATCGGCGCGGGAACAACCGATCCTCGTCCCGACCTGTATTGGCATTACGAGGGTGATGAAGTACATATAACAGCCTTGCCCGAGGCGGGAAATGTCTTTTATCGCTGGATGGGCGCACTCCCGGAGGGCACGGACCCTACAGTGCCGGAGATTACACTGACAATAAGCCAAAACATGGAATTGCTGGCCATGTTTGTTCCCGGCGAAGTCTATGTCCCGAATGTAACGGGAATGCCTCTTCAAGAAGCGGAAATGATGTTGCGGCAAGGGGGGGCTGTTTTGGGCGAGGTAACGTATGATTTCAGCAACACGGTTCCCCGGGATACTGTGATACGCCAAACGCCGGCGCCCGGCAGTTCCGTGAGTTACGGAGTAAAAGTGAACCTTGTTGTTTCGCTGGGCGCCTGTTATACGGAGACTCCCAATCTTTTGGGAATGCCGCTGGAATCCGCCGCCGTGGCCTTATTGAACGCGAACCTGCTCGTGGGGAGCATCACCCATGCGTTTAGCGACACCGTTCCGGAGGGGCGGGTAATGTCCCAGGAAACGCCTGCGGGGCTGGTTGTGTTGTGCCGGGGCTTTGTGGATTTCACCCTGTCGCTGGGGCTCTGTGAAAGCGTGGTTCCCGACCTTCGGGGAATGACGGAAACAGAGGCCGCCTCAGCCCTGCAAACGGCGGATTTAGTATTGGGCACGGTATTTGGCGCCTATGACCCAGACATGCCGGTGAATCATATCGCCGCACAGAGTGTGCCCCCCGGGGAGGAGGCCCTGTGCGGACCAAGCATCTATGTGTTCGTATCCCTGGGACCCTGTCACACGGAGGTGCCGGATGCCACCGGCCTGACCGAAGAGGAGGCGCGCACGCTTTTCGAGGCGGCGCAACTGTATATTGCGGGCATTACATGGGAGTATAGCAATGACATGGCGGTGAACAAGACACTCCGTCATGCGCCGGCCGGGGGAACGTTGGCGGCCTGTGATTCAGGGATTACACTGGTGATTTCGCTGGGACCCTGCTTTACCGAGGTGCCGGAGGTGGTTGGGTTGTCACTCACCCAAGCCGAATTGTTCCTAGCGACCTATTTGTTGACCACCGGAGAAATCCTGTGGGAATACAACGATCTCATTCCGGAAGACCGAATAATTGTTCAATCCACGGCTCCATGGACCAACGTACTGTGCGGAACAGCTTTGGACCTTGTGGTGTCCTTGGGCGCCTGCAGCGTACAAACGCCCAATGTGACCGGGTTGTTGTTAAATGAGGCACAATCTGTTTTGGAGAATAATTCGTTACAGGCGGGGAAGGTGACTCAGGTCTACAGTATGACCGTGCCTCCGTACCGGATTATATCGCAAACCCCGGTTGTGGGCACAACGGCAACCTGCGGGACGGCAGTGGATATGGAAGTGTCCCTGGGACCCTGTTTGGCGCCCGTCCCGGACCTTACCGGCATGACCATCGAGGAAGCACGGAATGCCGTTGCG
>CAYXPO010000527.1:0-4009 GCA_964466925.1 uncultured Nitrospirales bacterium | reverse complement strand
CCGCGCGGCTCGCCACAGCAATACCCGGCCATGCACCGTGACTACCCGGTTGACCGGTTTGCCCATCGCCGCCATTGCCTGTCACATCATTACCTTTGGTTCCGTCCCCGCCACCCGATCCGGTGCCGCCCGCGCCATCGGTTATTGGTCCAGTCGTGTTATTGATGCCTCCCCCCCCGGGGGTGCTTCCGGCGGCTCCACCACCGCCGCCGGTGGCCTTTGGTCCCGCAGTGCCGCCCGTGCCCTTGGTCCCACCGCTTCCCCCGCCGGTAGCCAAATTAAAACCATTGCCGCCCGGGCCCCCGGTCCCGCCATCACATGCCGTTCCCCCGGCACCGTCCTTGCCGTCATCAACTTTCGTACCGCCAGTGCCCACGCTGCCATTCGCCCCGCGATGATCGCCCAGCCCGGGGACATTCGTGCCATATTGGCCGCCTTTGCCGCCCGCGCCGCCTATTCCGGCCAGCCCCCCCGCACCGCCATCGCCGCCCGTGCCGGCGGCCCCCGCCGTTCCGGCCGTGCCGCCAGTGCCTCCGCCACATTGCCCCGGGGGAACGGAAAAGGCGGTGTTGATGTACATGTCGCCATTGGCCGAAATGGCCAGCGGGCGGCTCCCGGTTATCGTTACCGATATGGAATTATCCAAATACACCTGCCGGAATTGGAAAAGGCAGACTTGTCCTCCCGCGTCTGTTGTGATTAGTGTGCCGGCCGCGGATTGCGTGCCCGTCATTTGCGCGGTGGTGGTATTGAAGGTTAAGGCGCCACTGTTCAGGATCAAATCCGTGGAGGAAGTGCTTTTATAGACATCGTCGGTGGCGCCGTAGACTGCTGTATGCGGCGCAAACATGAAACCAACCATCGCCAAGGTCCATAAAAAACGAGAGAACGGCTTAATAAAGAAGATACCCTGTTGCATACCAGTGCTCCGTGCGCCACAGTTCAAGCGCTGTAAACGGCCTCTTCCTTGGCACAACGGGGGGGCTGCACGCAAAGCGCGGGGCCGGATTCTCTTTTGGTGTGATGAAATTTTTCGTAAGAAGCCTTTTCCACGAGACGATGCTCTGGAAGGCCATGGTTGATTGTCACTACTGTGTTAACCGCTTTGGGCGAGTGAAAATTTCATTTGGATAAGAACACATTAACCATACATTCGATAATTGACGGGGTCATTTTTCACTTATAATATCATTTTGCACTCAAAAACCACAAATCACATACATTTGTATTTCTCAATTATATCATTTATACCAGAGAAATACGGGGTTGTCAAAACTGCCGTCTGGACGAAGGATGGGGCCGGGAATAGAAGATTGTGCAGGCAAGCACTCCGGTTATACGGCGATGTGAAAAGCCTTCCCGGCGTTTTGGGTGACCGTCATGCAAAATTCATCGAAAGGAATTTTTCTGAGTTCCGCCAGAGCGTGGGCGGTATGCAAGACATACTGCGGCAGGCATCGCCGGCCCCGATGGGATTGCGGGGCAAGGTAGGGGGCGTCGGTCTCGACCAGGAGATGGTCGAGAGGCACCTCCAGCGCCGCCTCCCGGAGGGGGTGCGCCTTGGGAAAGGTCACATTGCCCGCGAAGGAGACATACAATCCGCGCGCGGCGCAGGCGCGCGCAAAGGCGGCGTCGCTTCCAAAACAATGCATCACACACGCGGGAATCCGGGGGAGAAAGGGATCGAGCAGCGCCAGCGTATCCGTGTCCGCCTGACGGTTGTGAATGACCACCGGCCGTTGGAGTTCACAGGCGAGTTCCAGTTGTTGGGTAAAGGCGGCGTGTTGCGCGGCGCGCGGCGAAAATTCATTGTAATAGTCCAACCCAATTTCGCCTATCGCCGCCACCTTGGGGTGCGCCGCGAGTTGACGCAGTTCCCGCAAGGTTTCCGCATTTACCTGGGTGGCGTGATAGGGGTGAAATCCAACGCTGGCGAAGACGTGGTCCCGCGTCATCTCAACGCCCAACCGGCTGTTGGGCAAATCATCGCCAATCACAAGGAGCCATTCGAGGGATTCAATGGCTTCCTGGATTACGGTCTCCCGGTCTTGGGCAAATCGCGTGTCCTGGAGATGGCAATGCGTATCCACCAGCCGCATCAGGAAGCCTGGCCTCCGGAGCCTTGGCCCGGCCGCGGCCGCCGCCGCCGGTGCCGCCGCGGCGAACGCCGGTCGCCCCCTTCCTGCCCCGGCGCCGTGCCGCCCTCACGGGAAGTTCCCTCTTCCGCGCCGTCTTCCATTTCGTCCGCGAACTCGCCGCCGCCCGCGAGCGCCACATCCTCTTCGGGATTTTCCGCATCGTCTTGGCCGGCATCGCGCCCGGCGGGCTGATTTTTCCGCTTCCCGTGCGGATACTGTTCGAACTCGTAATTCAGGCAGCACAAGAGGCGCCCGCACTGTCCGCTGATCTTCGCCGGATTCAACGAAAGGTTTTGCCGTTTGGCCATGCGCATCGAGATGGGCTTGAACTCGTTGAGCCAGGTGGCGCAGCACAATTGCCGCCCGCACGAACCCAGCCCGCCCACGAGCCGCGCCTCGTCGCGCACCTGGATATGCCGCAGTTCGATCCGGGTGCGGAGTTCATGGGCGAGGTCCCGCACCAGTTCCCGGAAATCCACCCGGTCGTCCGCGGTGAAGTAGAAAATCACTTTGCGCTGATCAAAGGTGTATTCCACGTCCACCAGTTTCATCGGCATGTTCCGCTGGCGGATTTTTTCCTGGCACACCGCGCGCGCCTTGCATTCCTGATGCAGCATCACATCAAACGTTTTGTAATCATTCGGGTTGGCCTTGCGCATCAGCCGCATGGGATAGTGGCTTTCCATATCCGGGGGGCACGGCTCCGGCGGCAGGATGCACAAACCCCATTCCGGCCCGTGATCGCTCTGCACGATGCACGGCTCGTCCCGGTTCAACGTCAGGGCGTCGCCACACAGAAAAGACAACACGCGGCGCGGTTTCCGCAGCCGGACTTTCACCACTTGCATAGGTGCTTCCACTCCCTTCGCGCCTAGGGCGCCAATACAAAAAACAAATCGCGAAACACGCGGTCCATGTTCAGATTCCGCTCGATATACACCCACGCCTTTTCCACCGCCTGGAGCTTTGCATCCATATCCTCCGAAACCGCCGGGCGCATATTGGCCGTTTCGTCGCGGTTCATCACCGCCTCCGTCTGCCCGGTCTCCCGGTACACCAGCAGATCACGGTACCAGGTTTTCAACAAATACAGATACTCCATGATGGTCTGGCGCACCATTGCCTCGGCCAGGGCCAGTTGTTCCTTTTTCTGGTCCGCGGCATCTTCGCCGGACAACTCCACCGCCTCTTCCTCCTCCTCGAGTTCCGCCTTGAGCGCGGATTTTATGGCGTCCGCCTCGCTCTTCAAATGGTTCACGAATTCCTCGCTCAAGGTCAGGGGGTCTTCCCCGGCCCGGAGGCGTTCCGTAACGTTCAACACCACCGTGCGCTTCTCCGTTTCCACCAGATCAATCGCGCGCGACATCTGGCCCTGGGAAACCGCCGCAATGGCCTGTGCGGTTGCCTCGGGCAGATCATGCGTCTGCCGCAACAATTCGACCACCGTTTCCGGACGCAACGCGCCAAACCGTATCTGCTGACACCGTGAACGGATGGTCGGCAGCAACAGGCGCGGATACTCGGAAATCAGGATGAACAAGGTATTGCTCGGCGGTTCTTCCAGCGTCTTTAGAAGATGATTCTGCGCCGGAATCCCCATCCGGTCCGCGTCCAGGACGATAAACACCCGCCACGCGCCCTCGAAAGGCCGGTACATGGACAGGTCGTTCATAAAATTGATCGTTTCGACCGGGATGATGCGTGATTTGCCGGCGGGCATGATCACTTTCACGTCCGGATGATTCCCATCCATGGTTTTCCGGCAGGAAAGGCAGGCCCCGCAGGCGTCGCCGGGCCGGACCCCGCAATTCAGGGATTTTGCGAACTCAAGCGCGGCCAGACGCTTGCCCACGCCGCTGGGGCCCCAGAAC
>CAYXPO010000526.1:0-4015 GCA_964466925.1 uncultured Nitrospirales bacterium | reverse complement strand
GGCAATTACTGGGATACCGTGGAGCATTTTTTCACCGCCCATCTGGACGTGGATTTTTCGCACGGCCTTTGCCCGGATTGCATAAAGCACCTGTATCCGGACTATATTCCGTCCGCGAAAATTCCACTTCCCCCCGCCATTTGATCCTGCCGGAATTTCAAGGCATTGTATACAACAAAAAAGGAACCGTACCATGCGCGCATTTGCTTTTCTTGTTCTGTCCTTTGCACTGTCGCTGGCTCCGCTGGCCGCCGCCGGGTATATGGATTGCCCTGAAAACCCCAGTGGAACGCATCTCCGCCCCGACAACCGTTTCTTTGATGTCGTGCCCCGAATCGTTCCCGCCAATAAAGAATCAACCGTCGAGATTGTCCCCCGTTTCGCCCACCGTCAGTTCAAAGACACCTGCACCTACGAACTGAAATACTTCCCCATGGAGCAAATCGCGCAAAAGAGCGGCTGGGTTCCCGATCAGAAAATCATGATCACCCCTGAAAACGGGCGCTACGCCTTCACCCTGTTCTTCGAGGGGGAACAGGAACACATCATCAGCATTGAAGAAGTCTGCGGTGACAAACGCCGCGCCTTTGGTGAACTGCACGTGTACTCACTGGAACCGGACCTGCTGGGCCTGCGCCCCTACAAGGGCGATTTTCACATGCACAGCAACCGGTCGGACGGTGTGGAAACCCCGGCGTATGTGGCGGGGGCCTGCCGGCGCGCCGGCCTCGATTTCATGGCGCTGTCGGATCACAAAACGTATGAAGGCTCGATTGAAGCCCAAAATGCCTTCAAGGATCTCCCCATCGATCTGCGCATCTATCCGGGGGAAGAAGTGCATCCGAAAGACAATCCCGTCCATATTGTGAGCTTCGGCGCCTCCTCCTCCATCACGAAATTCTATCAGGATGAGGCCGCCTACCGCGCGGAAGTCGCCGTCTATGAAGAAAAACTGCCGACGCTGCCGGATGGGGTGAACCGCTTCCAGTACGCCTCCTGCTTGTGGGCTTTTGACAAAATCCGCGAATACGGCGGATTGGGCATGCTCTGCC
This sequence comes from uncultured Nitrospirales bacterium, assembly GCA_964466925.1. Taxonomy (GTDB): domain Bacteria; phylum Hydrogenedentota; class Hydrogenedentia; order Hydrogenedentales; family CAILVY01; genus CAILVY01. The sequence goes on along the minus strand of CAYXPO010000526.1, from coordinate 2,963 downwards.
ACATCTATTGGGTGACAAACCACCAGTTTTACATCAGTACGCCCTTGATAGGGCATCTGTTCGAGACCCAGCCCTACGATGCTCTCGAACTCATCAGCGGCTTCGGCTCCGATGAACTCTACCGCTGTGACACCAACGCGCTGCAAGTGGCCCGCTATCAAGAGGAACGCGCCAAAGGCAAAAAAATCCCGGTTTGCGGCATCAGCGACACACACGGCGTGGAAAACAGTGAAGCCTTCGGGCGCTACTATACCGTTTGCTTTTCTCCCTCTGCGGAACTCCCCGACCTAATCGCCAGCATCAAAGGCTTGAATTCCGTGGCCGTGGAAGCGGTCAAAGGCGATCTCCCCCGCGCGTATGGCCCGTTCCGCCTCGTGAAATACGCCCTGTTTCTGTTGCGCGAAGTATTCCCGCAGCACGACGAACTCTGCTTCGAGGAAGGGCGCCTGATGATTCAATACGCCGCGGGCGATACCGCCGCCGTGGACCGCCTCCGCCTGCTCCAGGGACAAGTCCAGCGGCTCTACAATACGTATTGGAAATGAGTTGACGATGTAAATGCGCGGTGGCGCGGCTGTTCGGCCAATCCACCTTTGGCGGACTGATGCGATATGCGGGCAAGCCGGTTTCATTCCACAACAGCGCAGGTTACCCGGAAGCCCACATTGAATACGCGTTGCCACGGCGGATACCCCAGCCGAAAGGAAGCGGTGGCCCGGTACGGGCGATCATACCAGGAGCCGCCGCGAACCACGCGGGGCGCCGCGCCGGAGGAATCGTTCCGGCCGTCGGCCTCGTTGTACGGATACGGCAGATACGCGGAGCGGGTCCATTCGGCGGCATTGCCGTGCATGTCGAAAAGCCCCCAGGGATTGGGTTGATAGTGACCAATATCCGAAGGAAGAAACGATTGATCGTCGTAATGCGTGTCACGAGGAACCCAGTCATCGTATGGATTGGGGTTATCGAGCAGGTTTACTTGAATGTAGGTGTTTCGGGCAAATTCACGCAGGCGCGCATCGCCCAGGTTGGCATGCGTGGAGAAATCGGCCTCCATCCCGCCGAAGAAAAACGGGGTGGTGGTTCCCGCGCGGCAGGCATACTCCCACTGCGCCTCCGTTGGCAACGAAAACGTCTCGCCGGTGGTTTCCGTGAGCCAGCGGCAAAAATCCATGGCGTGCATCCAGCTTACCCGCACCACCGGCTGCTTCGGGCCATTGACCGGATATCCCCGGAGGCCGAATTGATACGCGTGCATGGATTCGACCCCGCTGTCATGGCCGGAATCAAACCGCGCGAATTGTTCATTCGTGATTTCGCACTGTCCCATCCAGAAGGGTTTTTCGAGGGTAACGCGCGCCACCGGGCCTTCATCTTCCCCGCCCATGTCAAACGTGCCTGCGGGAATATACGCCAACTCGAGCGATATGCCATTCCCGAGGTCCACCGTTCGCGTTGTGCCCGTTTTTGGATCTTCCGGAATAACTGGCGGCTCCGCCTGCTTCATCGCGGGCGCATTCACGGTTTGTTTTGGCGGTGGAAGAATTGCTTGAGGAATAGTCGTTTCCACGGGGAATATCGCTTCGTAATCCACATCCAGGCCCGCATACGCGCGCAGCAGCGTCCGGCGGCGTTCTGCTTTTTCGCGAATTGCGTCTTCCCCCACGATCTCTTTCCACGTCCCGTGGAAGGGCGTATTCAGATCGATCCAGGTATTCAACCGGTCCCAACTTTCCTCGTCCAGTGTTACGCCGTGATGCCCCTTCTCCAGCCGCTGGACGAGTTCCGTCGTGCCCGCATGAAATTCCATCGGCGTGAGCAGGTGATAATCGCTCTCGATGCCCGGACGCCGTACATAACGGTGCAGGTTGGCATACGCCACCGAAAACGTGCCGCCCATGGCCCCGCCGCTGCCCGGATACGCGCTCTGCCAATCGTGAAGGTATTCCGTGCCGCGCAAATCCAGACGGTCCTTTGCGCTTCCGTCATGACACGCCAGGCAATAATGATCGAGCACCGGCTGCACTTCCCGCGCAAAGCTAAACCCGCGCACCGGGCCGCGCCACGGCGTGATGGCATCCGCGGTTCGCCGCGCGGCACCGGAAAATTTCGCCGGGGGCGACGTGTTTTGCGATTCATGGCACCCCACACACGATAGGTTCTCCCCGGGCATCGCCGTAAACCAGCTTCGCATGAGTTGCAGCGCCCGGCCCTTATCATCCAGCGGCTGCACGGAAATAGGGGTGTTCGCCGGTACGCGGAACAGCGCCGATCCATCCTCCGCCACCGGCACGGTGCCCAGCACGCGCTTGATGTCCCACGGGCCGTCCATGCCAATAACGCCCAACAGGCCGCCGGTGTTTCGATACGCATAGGTGTACGTAAACAGGCGCAGGGATTTGACCGAACCGCGCGGAATGCCGGCGAGCCCCTTGCCCGCATACACATCCGCCAGATACACCGTGGCTTCCTTTTCATTCAATTTCACCCGGTCGGGAATCACGGGCGGCCTGACCGTGGCGCGCACGGGGATCGGCTCGAATAACGCATACCCCGGTTCCTCCCGCAACAACAACAGATTATCGAATACGTCCACGAGATAAACGCCCCAGAGCGCCTCCGGACGGGGCTGGCACGCCGCCAGGAAATACTTTTCGCTCAACGGATACGGATGCAGGAACTTGGGCCAGGAATCGTCCGCCAGATTGTCCTTCACCACCGGCTCGACCGGCTTGCCATAGCCTGGGATGCGCTGTACCGCGCCGTCCGCTTCGCGCCGCCCGAGGGCCGGATCCAGCACCACCAATTCGCCCATGCGCGGCACCCCGTGATGCCCGGTCACGATGGCCGCCACTTTTGTGGGATGATTCGGAATGGGCCGCGCATACATCACGGCGGTCGGCCAATACGAATTGCTGCCGTAATACTCCATCTGCTCCGTGCCGTCCGGGTTCATGTGAAAC
>CAYXPO010000525.1:0-4038 GCA_964466925.1 uncultured Nitrospirales bacterium | reverse complement strand
CCACCGGCTGACCCTAATTCATTTTTCCTGTGCGGATTTTGGGTCCCTGGAAGTCCATGATGATGGCCACATTCGCACCGAGGGATTCCGCGGTTTGGCGAATGAGGGTGTACTGCGCCCGGTGGCTTTCATGGTTTCCATGCGAGAAATTAAGCCGCGCCACGTCCATGCCCGATTCAATGAGCCGCCGGATTATTTCGGGCCGGTTGCTGGCCGGGCCGATGGTGCAGACAATTTTGGCGCGGCGCGTCATGCCTACGCCCAGCTCTCGAAGGCGTAGTAAATGGCACGGACCGCGCGGGCGAGGTCCTGTTCCTCGACGCCGATGATGATGTTCATTTCACTGGCCCCCTGGTCGAGCACGCGGATGTTGACGCCCGCGCCGGCGAGCGCGCCGCACAGCCGCGCCGCGACACCCACATGGTGGTTCATCCCCTTGCCCACCGTGGCAATCATGGCCAGCCCCGGCGTCAGGGAGATATCATCCGGCTCACAACGCTTGGAAAGCTCCGCAAGCACCTTGTCGCCCAAGTCGCCGAGTTCTTCATCGCGGATAATCAGGGAAAGGTCGTCAATGCCGGTGGGCATGTGCTCCCAGGCAATGCCAAACCCCTCCAGCACGTCCAAGACGCGGAAACCAAAGCCGCGCTCCTTGTTCATAAGGGTTTTCTCAATGTTAATCATGGAGAAGCCCGCGCGGCCCGCAATGCCGCACACGGGATGCTTGCTTTCACGGTCCGCGACGATGAGCGTGCCCGGACTGTCCGGTTCCTTGGTATTCAGGATGTTGATGGGGATTTTGAGTTCGCGGACCGGGTAGATGGCCTCGTCGTGGAGCACGGTGGCCCCCATGTACGAGAGTTCCCGCAATTCCTGATAGGTGATTTCCTCGATGCGCTTGGCTTCGGGGACCACCCTCGGGTCGGCCATGCGGAACCCGGAGACGTCGGTCCAGTTTTCATACAGTTCGGAGTGTGCCGCGCGGGCCACGATGGAGCCGGAAATATCGCTGCCGCCCCGCGAGAAGGTTTTAATTTCACCGGAGGGCAGGGAACCATAAAATCCCGGCACCACAAAAAGCCCGGGGCCCTCCAGTTTTTCGCCCAGTACTGCATAGGTGGCCGGATCAAGGTCGCCGGATTTGGAGAACTTGATGCACTCGGCGGGGTCCACAAAAGTAGCCTGCAACACTTCGGCCATGAGCCGCCCATTGAGGTACTCGCCGCGCGAGGCCATGTAATCGGGGGTGGCGTGCTTGGTCACTTGCGCGGCGATTTCCGCCAGCAGTTTTTCGATATCAAAACGGACCCCCAGTTCCCGGGCCAGTTCCGAGAAGCGCGCCGCAATGATGGTGGCGGGTTCGGAGGCATCCAGGCCTTGTTTCGCCATGTTGTGCCAGGCATACAGCAGGTCCGTGATCTTCTTGTCGCTCGGAGTGCGTTTCCCGGGTGCGGAGGGCACAATGAAACGCCGTTTCGGGTTCGCCCGGATAATTTTCTCCACCTGCCGGAAACAGGAAGCGTCCGCCAGAGAAGAACCGCCGAATTTACAGGTGATATCGCCCACAATAAAGTCCTCCCAAATTGCCGGAGCAGTAATTCCGCCCGTCTTTGAGGCGATACCGCCTGCACGCCCAAGAGACCGCCCAAAGGCCGGGAAATGATGCAAAATGTACGGTTTTTTTTGTTACGGAGTCAAATCCCGTATCCAACGGCCCACATCGTTCCAGGTGACGAACAGCATCAAGGCAATAATCAGGAACAACCCGGCCTGCTGGAAGCGTTCGAGAAACTTCTCGCTCAACGGTTTCCGGCGTATGGCCTCACAGCCGTGAATGAGAATCAGGCCGCCGTCCAGCACCGGCAACGGCAGCAGGTTGAATACGCACAAATTGACGCTGATGAAAGCGGTGAATTTCATCAGCCAAAACCATCCGTTTTCCGCGGCCTGGGTGACAATGCGGGCAATCATGACCGGGCCGCCGAGTTCCTTCGGGCTGACATCCCGCTTCACCAAGGCGGCGAGGGTTTGCCAGGTGGTGCGCAAGGCGCCATAGCTTTGCCGGAATCCTTCGGGAATCCATTGGGCGGGCGGACTGCGGTGGAAAACCGTTTGGGCGGCAAGGCGGACGCCCACGGCGCGCACAGCTTCAACGGGCAGTTTCGCGGCAAGCGTGGTTTTTTTCTGAATCAATCCATACATCACCGCCGGACGTTCAATATCCACGGCAAGCTCCGCGCCGGGCTGCTCCCGTTCAAGCTGTTCCATCAACGCCACCGTGGCCGGCTGACCGTTGATCTTGGTTATGATGTCCTTCCGCTTGATGCCGGTGGTTTTGGAAAAGTCTTCGGTGACAAATTGTACGACCGGCGCCGCCGCCCCGTCCTGCTGGTCTTTCGCTTGAGCCGCGCCATAACTCAATCCTTTGAGGCGCCCGATGGTTTGCGGGACGACGGACAGGGTCAGGGGCTGATTTTCACGCCGCACTTCAATCGTCACGGAGGCGCCTTCGGGCATCTCTTCGGTCTTTTTCCGAAAAGAAGCCAAATCCACCAATGCGCCATCGGCACGCACAATGACATCGTTTTTCCGGAGCCCGGCCGCTTTCGCGGGCGTACCGTCCATCACTTCTCCGACAATCGCGGTTTCAAACGGGGTTACCCCGAAACGCGGAATTTCTGCACCGCCAATTATTTTGGGGACAATGGGGGAAATATAACGGGTCCGGGAATTATCGGGGTTGATGCGTTCCATTAAAACATAGCGGGTATTGTTGGAGCCTCCCAGAGCGGCCGCAAAGGCGAGATCGGAAAAGGCATGCGTTTCTTTGCCATCAATGGCCAGCGCGAAATCACCCGTCCGCCATCCCGTGGCATCGGGCTGCCCCGTGTATTCGGTGAAGGCTTTTCCAGGCTGCTCTTTATATAAGGGGGCCGTGGCGGCCGGGGATTCCGGCTCGACCATGCCAATGCGGCAGATAACTTCCGATTCGGGCACGTCGCTGCCGATGGCCACCATCGCCGCGTAGATGAAGATGGCCAGCACGAAATTCATCGCAGGCCCGGCAAAGGCCACGATAAAACGCTGCCATACCGGTTTTTTATTGAACCAGCGGTCCGGCGGAACATGCCCATACTGCTGTTCGCGTTCCTCTTCCGATAGCGGGGCGTCTTCCTGCCCGGCCATTTTCACATATCCGCCGATGGGGAGGGCGCTGATACAGTAATCGGTTTCCCCCAGGCGAAGTCCGAACAGGCGCGGGGGCATGCCGATGCTGAAACGGTCAACGTAGATGTTGCAGGCTTTGGCCGCAAGAAAATGGCCGAGTTCATGCACGAAAATCAGCACACTCAACACGGCGAGAAAAATCAAGATGTCAATAATCAGCATAATGTCCCATATGTTTTTGTTACTGCCGGTGTATCAGGGTTTCCGCCAGGGCGCGCGCATCCGCGTCCGCGGTCAGAATTGCCTCAAGGCTGTACTCGTGCACCGCCGGACACCGTTCGCACACCTCGCGCACAATTTCGCTGATGCCCAGGAACGGCAACCGCCGGTCGCAAAACGCTGCGACGGCCGTTTCATTTGCCGCGTTGAGTATCGCGGGAGCCGTGCCGCCTTCGGCGGCGGCGTGCCGGGCATACCCCAAGCACGGAAAGGCCTGGAAATCCGGGGCCGCGAACGTCAACTCGCGCAAGGTGGTCAAGTCCAGCCGCTGCATGGGATATTCTACCCGTTCCGGCCATGTCAACGCGAATAAAATGGGGAACTTCATATCTGTAATGCCCAGATGGGCCAAAATGCTTCCATCATTAAATTCGACAAGGCTGTGTACGATGCTTTGGGGATGAATAACGACTTCGATGAGGTTTTCGGGGAGTCCGAAGAGCCACATGGCTTCAATAATCTCGAGCCCTTTGTTCATGAGGGTGGCGGAATCCACGCTGATCTTGGCGCCCATGTCCCAGGTGGGGTGGCGCATGGCCTCATCGGGCGTGACATCCCGCAGCGTCTCCCGTTTTCGCTTGTAAAAGGGGC
>CAYXPO010000524.1:0-4046 GCA_964466925.1 uncultured Nitrospirales bacterium | reverse complement strand
GGATGCGTTCCACTTCATATTCCCGCATATAGCCATAGCCGCCCAGAATCTGCACGGCCTCGGACGCGGCGCGGACGGCCGTTTCGGACGCGAACAGTTTTGCGTGCGAGGCCTCGGCGGAACAGCGGCGCCCTTCGCCGTACAGGGACGCCGCCTTCATGGTCAAACACCGCGCGGCCTCGATTTCCATGCTCATGTTCGCCAGTTTTTCCAGGATCATTTCGAACATGATGATGGGCTGTCCGAATTGTTTCCGGTCCTTGGCATAGGCCAGCGCCCGCTCGAAGGCGGCGCGCGCCGCCCCGACCGCCAGCGCCGCGCCCACAATGCGCTCGACGACCAAGCCGCCCATCAGGATGCCCATGGCCTTGTTTTCCCCGCGCACGATGTTGTCCGCCGGCACGCGGCATTGATCGAAAAAGACTTCGGCGGTGGGGGAGCCGTGCATGCCCATTTTCTGGAACGGCTGGCCCACCGACAGTCCGGGGAAACTCCGCTCAACAATAAACTGGCTGATGCCGTTCGGGTCCGCATTTTTCATTTTGGCATAGACCAGAAATGTATCCGCGACCGTTGCATTCGTAATAAACGTCTTGCTGCCGTTCAGTATATATTCATCGCCCCGCCGCTCGGCGGTGGTTTGGATGGACAGAACATCCGAGCCCGCTTCGGGTTCAGTCATGGCAATGGCGCCGATGTTCTTTCCAGAAGCCAAATCGGGAAGGTACTTTTGTTTTTGTGCTTCCGAACCGTTGCAGGAAAGATTGTGCGCGCACAACACCGCGTGCGCGAAATAGGAGAGGGCGGTCGAACCGCAGGCATACGCGATCTCTTCCACCGCCACGCAACAGGTTTCAACATCCTGACCGGCGCCGCCGTAGTCTTCCGGGATCAACAATCCCAGCAGGCCGAGTTCACCCATTTTGACAAAGGTCTCGGCGGGAAAACGCGATTCGCGATCAATCTCGATGGCAATGGGCGCAATCTCGTTCTTGGCGAATTTGCGCACCATCTCCTGGATGGCCAACTGCTCTTCGCTTAACCGAAAATCCATGATTCGTCACCCCGGGTAAGGCGTCACTGTATCACGGGTTTTTTCGTAATGCAATACCCTAACTCAAAGAATACGCGGATAAGTGGAATAACCGGATTGGCACGGAAATATCAATAAAATCAAGGTTTTAGCGCGATGGAGAGGAGGTTGTTCAGGAAGTGCAAAAGGATGGAGGGCCAGAGGGATTGTGTGATCTCGACGAGCCATCCCAGTACCCAGCCGATAACGAAAATGCTTGCGCTTAAAGACAACAACCCCCAATGGGGTCCCTGCATGTAGAGCCACCCGGGCACATGAATGAGCAGGAACAATGCGGCGGTGAAAAGGTTGGCGCGATGAAATGAAGCAGATAGTGCCACCTGTAATTTGCTTTCCCTTCCATGACCAAGCAAAATGGAAAGGCAAATTATTCATCAGTGTCCGTACCATTTCCAAGGAGATTTTCGTTGAGCAAACGCGTGTGTGTGGTGGATACCGGATATGATTCGTATGCCGGTGAGCAAGAAGCATTGGCGGAGGAAGGATACTCGCTTGACCTTTTTCAGGGCGGCCGCCTGGACTTGCCGGCCAAGCTCGCATTTGCGAAAGGCGCGGAAGGCGTGTTCGTCCGCTGGAGCGTGTTTGACGGACCCGCGTTTGAACAACTGCCCGGCCTGCGGTGTCTGGTGCGGTACGGCATTGGATACGACAACATTGATTTGAAGGCGGCTGCGGAGCATGGGGTGAAGGTCTGCAATGTGCAGGGGTATGCCAACCACACGGTATCCGATCATGCCCTGGCGATGATCCTTTCGTGTGTGCGCAATCTGCCGGAGGCCATGCGGCGCGTGCGGAGTCATTACAGTCTGGCGCCCCGTTTGTATGTTCCGGAACTGCATGAACTCACGCTGGGCATTCTTGGATTGGGCCGTATTGGAGGAACGCTGTGTACGAAGGCCCGCGCGCTGTTCCGGCGCGTGCTGGCATGTGATCCGTACATTCCCGCCGCGCGTTTTACGGAATTGGGGGCGGAGGCCTGCACGCTCGAAGAACTCCTTCGCGACAGCGATGTGATAAGCGTGCACTGCAATCTGACGGAGGAGACCTTCCGGATCATCGGCCCCAAGGCGTTTGAAGCCATGCGTCCCAATGTCATCCTGGTCAATACCGCGCGCGGGCCCGTGGTGGATGAAGAGGCATTGACGGCGGCATTGCAATCGGGCAAAGTATACGGCGCGGGGCTGGACGTGTTCGAGGATGAACCGCCCCAAGCCAATCGGGACGCGCTGCTTGCGCATCCCCATGTGGTGGCGACGGGGCATGTCGCATGGTACAGCACCCCCGCCAGCCAGGAATTGCAGCGGCGCGCCGCGCGGAACATGGCGGCGATGCTGCGGGGCGAAACGCCGGAAGATTGTTTGAACGCGGATTTATTGATTGTCCACTAGCGATATGGAAACGTAACGGGAGTTCATAGGCCGGGACATGGGCTGCACAGTGAATGATATTGCACGGGCCGCCGGGGTCAGCCGTTCCACGGTGCTGCGGGCGCTTTCCGGCAAGCCGGATATTTCGCCGGAGACCCGCGACCGCATCCGTGAATTGGCCGCCGCGATGAAATACCGCCCCAATTACATCGCCCGCAGCCTCACGCAGGGAAAAACGAACCTGGTGGGCGTCATCACCAAGCCCAGTCTTTACTATGCCTCGCATTTGGTTATCGAAGCCGTCGAACAGGGACTTCTCAAAGGCGGTTACAGCACCTTGCTCTTCATTTCCGGTTCTGAAAGCGGCGCGGAGGAGCCGGTGGTGGAACGGCTTCTGAAAAACCGTGTGGATGGCGTGATTGCCGTCCCAGGCGCCATGGCAGCCCCCGCCACGTATCACGAACTGGTGGAGGCGGGGGTTAAACTGGTTATTCTCGATGGCATCATTGATCAATTGCCCGTGCCGCAAATTACGGGTGACAACTATAAAGCGGGGCGGCTAGGCGCGGAGCACCTCATCCACTTGGGGCACCGGAAAATTGTGTATCTCGGAATACCGCCAAATTCGGCGGTGGGCGGGGATCGCGCCCGCGGCGTTCGGGATGCCTTTCAAGCGGCCGGCATCCCCTTGGATGTGTCCAACTTCCTGGAAGTGGCTTTTAACGAATCCGCCGCGGAAAAGCGCATGGCGGACCTGCTTCGCGCCGGCCCTCGTCCCACGGCCGTCCTCGCGCGGCACGATATCGTGGCCAGGGGGGCCATGCGCGCCATCTATGCCGCCGGGCTTTCCATCCCGAAGGATATTTCCATGGTCGGAAGCGGGGACATCCTCGGCAGTGACATGTTTCGCGTGCCATTGACTTCCGTGCGGTTTCCCGCAAAAGAAATGGCCGACCAATGTGTCGCTACGCTGTTGGAGTTGCTGGCGGGAAAACCCATGGTGCCGCAAACCACGATCTTGGATGTGCATCTTGTAGTACGTGATTCCACCGCGCCTCCACCGCTGAGTGTGTGAGAAATTTGTGCCCCGGCGGTGCCGGCGGAGTTGAATTGAGGCGGGGTTTTTATTATAGTATTTGATCGGACACGGGTCCGGACACGGGTCCGAATGGTGTTTTTGCGGGTTTTCAGGGCTTTTAAGCATAGGACGGTCCGCAGGATGAGTGAGACAGGCAAGCTGGCAAAGAGGAAGGCGCTGGTCACGGGTTCCGGCACGGGCATAGGCCGAGAGGTGGCGTTGGAATTCGCGCGGCAGGGGGCGGATGTCGTGCTTCATTATGCGCATAGCGATGCAGGGGCCAAGACGGCGGTGGAGGAGATTCAGGCGATGGGACGGCGCAGTGTGGCGTTCAAGGCAAATTTTGACGTGGTGGACGAGGTGGTGGGGCTGGGTGAGTCCGCCTTGGAATTTCTGGGGGGGATGGATTGCCTGGTCAATAATGCGGGCATTACCTTCAACAAACCGTTCCTGAAGGTAACGCGCGAACAATTCGATCATATCCTGACCGTCCGTAAAGCCTGATGCG
>CAYXPO010000523.1:3698-4051 GCA_964466925.1 uncultured Nitrospirales bacterium | reverse complement strand
GGGTGAGCAGATTGAACGTTTGGAAGATGAAGCCGAGCCGTTCCCCGCGAAACTGATCCAATTGCCCCTCATCAAGCGTTTGCAAGTCAACGCCATCCACAATGACTTGGCCGGAATCCGCGCGTAGCAGACCTGACACAATGTTCAGAAGAGTGCTTTTTCCACACCCACTGGGGCCCCACAAGGCCATGTGCGCGCCCTCGGGTACATCAAGGCGCGCACAGTGGAACGCAACCCCCGGTCCGAGTTGACGGCGGCAGTTTTGAAGCGACACAATCACAATCGTAATCTCCACAAGGGCTTAGGCCACAGGATGCCATAATAGACAAGGCGCTGCCGGAAAATCCAGCCAC
>CAYXPO010000523.1:0-3688 GCA_964466925.1 uncultured Nitrospirales bacterium | reverse complement strand
AGATTAAGATTACACTGGACAAATGAAATGCAATATGCGAAAATCTTCGTATTGGTTCTATATGTAGAAAATCAGGATTGGATTCATGAGTAATGATTTGTATGGCGCGCAGGGGCCGGGGGACCGCCTGTATGCCGATGCCGTCTGCGCCCAGTGCGGCACGGTAAACCCGGAAGGGACCCTGATCTGCAAAACCTGCGGGAACAACCTTCGGGATCAACGGACGATCCGGTTGGCGGCGGACGCGGAGTTGACCGCCCGGACTGCGCCGGTGGAAAAGCGCCGGGTTGTGCTCGGTTTATTGACGCTCTTGGGCATTCTGCTGGTGTTGTGGATGTCGTTCAATGTTGATTCTTTGGCCAATTGGCTGGTGAATTCCCAGCAGGCGTCCGTGGATGTTGAGGGCACGTTGTGGGAAGGCAAAGACGGGGCGGTATTTGAACAACTGCTGGCCGCGTTGGACGAAGTGGAACTTTCCGGCGCGGAAAGCCGTGCCATCTTGGCTTCGCCCGCCATGAGTGGAGCGATGGAAGGTTTGTATGTATTGGGTGTGACAAGCCCGCTGGGGGCGCGTCCGGTGGGCATGGCCAACGCTTCCAGGGAAGGGGAAACCCTGTATTTTGTGGCCCGGGTGGGGGATACCGTTGAAGTGCGCGGGAAGGCCCGGCAGCAAAGCAACACATGGGCCGCGTCATGGGATGCCGCGGGTGCGCACCAAGGGGAAGCGTTTTTTTCGGTGGCGGGGATAGCGGTGCCCAAACCGGAAGGGTATTTGGAATGTTTTGGACGGGCGGAGATATCGGAAGATGGGTACGAGTTTATTGCGTGTAAAGTGCCTGCCGCCGCCGCCCCCGCGGAATCCGTGGAAGGACAATGAAATGGGGCGGAGCCGCCGGGTGCGCCACTAAGGGGCGGCGGCGGGTGTCCCCAAGGGGGTGTGGAGAGAGTTAAAGCAAACACCCTCGTTCCGGAGGGAGCCTCTGAACGAGGGCGTTGCCAGGGCCTTGCGTATCCGCATCCTGGGGTGGATGCTTGATTGAAAAGACGCAAAGAGAATGCCAAGCGGGGTCCTGACGCGGAAAACATTGTGTTGCATACACTTGTTCATAGGAAGTATGCGCCGGATGCGGCGAAAAAACGGCGAGAAAATGGCGATATGACGGAATATTGACGAAACCGGATGCCGGAACTTGCTTTTGACAGTGAAATGACGCTATGGTTTTGGCGGAAAGCAGAGGGAAGTGACGTATGCCTCATGGCGATGCAGTAAAGGTGCGGATTTACTGCCTTTGCGGCCAGAAGATGAAGGTGTCCGAGAGCATGTTCGGGCGTCCGGGCAAATGTGTGGCCTGCAGGCAGAAGATACGCATCCCCCGCCGGGACGAGATTCCGGCCTCTTCGGGGGCGTATTACGAGATTTATCTGAAGGACCATCCGGAGTTTTTGCGCAAACCCTCCCCGGCGCAGGAAGTGGAAGAGGAAGCCGAGCTATTGGGACGCGAGGATGCGGCAGTGGAAGGGGAGGACTTGCCGCTGGGGGACGTGTCGGAGAACCCCCCGGGTATTCCGTTGGATGTTCTTGAACCGCTGCGCTTATTGTGCAGTTTTGAACAAAAGGTGGAACGCCATCTTGCGGTGATCCGGAAGAAGCGCATGGCCTTGGTGGAGGGGTTGGACAAGGCGACCCTCATGAGCTACCGGGCCATGGTGCGCAATGCGCGAAGCACGCTGGATGAACAGCTACGCCAACGGTTGTATGAAGTGAATGAACAGCTTTCCGGGGTGGTGGAACAGATGGGGCGGGCCACCTTGGGCGTGCGGACGGGGGAAATGGATTACGACACATTTATCAAGAGTGTCACGTCCCTGCGCCACCGGCGGGAGCGGCTCGAGTTGCGGCGGCAGAATTTGCGGGGCTGGCTGGCCACGACAAATCCGGCGATGGCGGGGGGGTATCTGGATGTCAAATTGGAAGATGTTCCAGTGGATGGGACGGAAGTGACGTTTCCGCTGGATGAGAAAAGCAGTGTTCCCTTGGTGGATCAATATATAGAACGGCTCCGGGATGCATTGCAGGACCGGGAATTGGCGGAGCGCAAGCTGGCGGAGCGCAAGCGGCTCGAACAGGAAGGCGTGCTGTCAGGGGCTTCCCTGGAAGAATATGGCGCCGACGCGGAAGCCGAACGGGAACGGGCCCGGGCCGCCGTGGCATTCTACCGGGCGCGTTTGGAACAGATCGCGCAGGATTCGGAAAATGACATTCGCTCGGCCAAAGCCTGCCTGGAACTGGCACGGTCGCGCTTGGATGCGGGCGGGGTCGACCCCGCGACCTTCCAAAGTCATGAGATGGCCTTGTTGCGGAGTCAATCGGACCATGCGCAGGCGCGGGATCTCGCGCGGCGTGCCTTGACCGCGAATACGGGATCGGATGTGCCCCGGCCGGAAGTCACGTTTTTGAAACGCATCGCGCAGGTGAGCGCGCCCAGCGGCATAGGGCTGGATTCATGGATCGCCTGGCTTGCGATGACGTTGTTGATTTTGAATATTGCGGTGCCCATCTCGAATGCGCAGGAGAATGGGAACATGGTGGTGGCGAAGGAGATGGCGATAGGGTTTTTCATAACGGCGGCCCTGCTGGCGATGTTCGCGGTGATTCCCCGCCGGCACTACCGCGGACTGTGCATCACCGGCCTGTGGTTTGCGGCCTCTTCGTTGGGCGCGGTGTACATTCAGGCGGCGTGGTACAGTCTTGGGCCGGTGGGGTTTGCCATGCGGATGGATCCCGACTGGTTTATGCGGCCCGGGATTGTATTGTTTGTTTTGGCGCTGGTGGTGATGGGGGTTTCCGCATGTGTTGGGCTGCTGCCCTTTGCGCGGTTGCGGTACATTCCCTTCGTCACAGGAATTGCCTGCGTGTGCGCGGCGGCCACCATTCTCACGGATGGCGGGGGGGTGTTTGCCCCCAGCCCCTATTTGTCGGAACCCGAAATAGCCACGGCATTGGACCAGCCTTCGATGTACGAGGTGACGGTGGCGGTGGGCAATCAGGGATGGATAGGACGTTCCTTTTATCTGGGCGGCCAGCACAGGAATGTGCCGAACCGGGCCACTTTCCTTTTGGAACGGCGGATTGGGAGTGATTCCTGGAAAGACGCGGGGGTCCCGAACCGGTACAAGCGCAACATGATGGCGTGGGTTGCGATTGAAGCGCAACAGGAGTTCCCGCCGATATCGGTGAAAGCGGGTCAACAGATTCAATTGTCCTACCGGCTGGAACCGGCCACCTACCGCATACAACTCATCCCTTTCTTTAACCAAGCCGAGCCCTTGGTTAGGATTTTCACCCTGGCGCCGATAGCCTCGGACACCCCTTCGCCGTCCGAAGAACACGCCGAAAACCCGGAGGCGGCGGAGGGCCAATCTGAAAGCCCCGCGGAAGGGGAAGAACCTCCATCCCCGTTGCCTTCCGGAGAAAACGGCACGGATCATGTTACACTCGAGATTCGCGGCGTGGTGAACGCCGAAGGGCGCACCCCGAGTTTTTCCGTCATTTTGCACTTCCCGGACGGGCAGCGTGTTTCCCGGCGGCTGGTCTTGAGTGAGCAAATTACTGGCCCATGGAAAGCCGTTGAGTTCAGTCCGCGGCACAAGACCCTGACGGTCAGCGATGGCGCGCAAATGCTGAGCG
>CAYXPO010000522.1:0-4053 GCA_964466925.1 uncultured Nitrospirales bacterium | reverse complement strand
AAAGTGCCGTGATCCCGCGTCCGTCCGCGGCATCATAGGCCGCTTTGAAAGCGTCTATGCGCTGGACAATTTCTCCGGCGATTTCCCGGTGCGGGCCTTCCGCGCCCTCGAAGGTGGGATAGACCTCCTGATGCACGGGCCGGTCATCTTTGGGCTGCCCTAAGGGCTGTAGTTGGATGGTTCCCTCCGAATGTACCCGGATGAGTTCGGCGGGGGCGCTTACGGTTTCACTGAACACCAGATAATCCAGATAATTTACGGTGCCTTCCACCACCTCGCGGGAAGAGGTGCGTGCGTGGACCGCATACAAATAGTCCCTGCCTTTTTCGGCTTCCGCATCCAAGAACTCGGCTTGCCGCGCACGAAGCACTTCGGGCATCGTCTCACCCTGCCACCGGTACACAAGATACTCCGTGGCCCCTGGGTCCTCCGGCCAGCGCAGACGCAACCCCGCATCCGTCCATTCCGCCTGCGTGCCGCGCACCGCCTTGGGCAACTCAACCCGGTAGGTCTGTTGTTCGTACAGGTTTTCATGCGATTGCATCACATAGGTATGGCCGTGAATGCGGCATACCCACGCGGTTCCCGTGTCTTTCGGGGGATAATACCGGTCCAACAGTAATTGATACGCTTGTTCCGAGCCGCATTCACCGGGACGGATAACATGCGCGAACCGTTCCAGAGTTTCGGGAGGCGTTGCCGGGGGCAGCAGGGGGATAAAGAAATAACGATCCTTGTTGGGGATGAGTTCATGTTCGAGGAAGCGCTCCCACAGCCCATAGGCCGCGCGCGCGAGATGCCCCTCCTCATGAATCCAGTCCACGTCGTGAAGGTTTTCATGAAACTCATTGATGTCCCGCGCGGCTTGGTATTGATACGCCACCTTGGCCTTTTCAAACAACTCCGCCTTGTCCGGGATCAGCCGCCGCTGAATCACTTCCAAGAGCGTGGGTGCAATCACGTCGCGCCAGCACCGCGCATTATCGTAATCGAACAAATCCCAGAAAGGTTCAAACTGGTATACCGTCGCGCCGAGCAGCGCCCCCTGTAAAATCATGGCGCGGTACAGTTGCGGCGGCATGCTTCGGGTGTTGTCCGCCTGATATTGTCCGAAAACGCCGGGGGTGATCATGCGCGCGTTTTCAAACCACCAGGACTGCGGCTCGACGCCCCAGTGTTCCGTGATGCCCGCCATCCAGATTCCCCATACGGAAGTCTGGCGCGGAAGATGTTGCGGGCCGATGTGCTCGTTCACCGGCAGCACATAGGCCCCATACTCGCGGATTTTTTCCAGCAGCGGCTGGTTCAGCACATCCGCGCCGATATGCATCCACTTCAAGCCTTGCAGCGAAATGCTCAGGTATTTCCCGTGCCGGCCCGCCATTTCGATAATATCCATGGCATACCGCGCCTCCGGCGAAACCACATAGCGGGGCACGTTAAAGGAACGGTAATGTTCGTAATTGATTTCCGTCAGGGTCATGCTTTGGATGCAGGGATACTCCCGCAGCAGTTTTTCCGCGTATTCGGGATCAAACACATACTGATCATGCGGGTCCGCGAACTGGAAATTCGCGGGAACGTTCGCCTGCTGCAGTTCATCGAACAGCGCGCGGAAGCGGTCATAGCGGGCTTGATGATTTTGCACGCGCAATTCGATCTGCATGTGGCAGAACGGCTTCAGATCGTCCGGGAGGGCCTCGTTCCAGGCACGCACCGCTTCACGGCCGTGCGCCCGCGCTTCCGCCAGCGGATTGCCCGTCCCGCCAAACTGCTCATCGGAATCGTTGAAACGGTTGTTGGTCTGCAGCACGATCAAGGGGCGTTCACGCGTGATGCCGCCCCAAGTGGGGGAAATCTTATCCATGGAAACATCCTCTTATGGCGATGGTTCTTTTTGTTGTGTTGTCCGCCGCCGGGCATAGAGGTCCCGGCGCGCGTGTTGCCCCGCCCGCACCCGGTCAATCCATGCGGGAAACGAATACTCCGAAGGGGTCATCCGTCCGATAAAAAACGCCAACAGGTCCTGGTCCGCAAAATCACAAAATGAATCATACAGTTGGACATGATTGATCAACCGGCGCGCTTCATTGACGGGCCGCCCTAGCGCCACGGCATCCAAGTCAATGAAATAAAACCGCCGTCCGTCTTGAGTGAATATATTCTTTCCCGAAAGGTCTTCATGGTATGCGCCGCTGGCGGAAAAACGATTTACCGACCCGGCCAAGTGCTCGAAGAAAGCGCGCAAGGCTTCTTTTTCAACGCCGCGTTTCACCTGCTCGTGAACAAATTTTTCGACATTGACTAAACCGTCCAAATATTCGGAAATCATCCGGTTGCCGGTCAAGAATCCACAACCGCCATATTCCATGAAGGCAATAGGGGAGGGGACCAATACTCCGTGCCGGCGCAAATGATGCGCGGCGATCCAGGCCCGGCGGTACCGGGATTTCCGCGCGGTGTGCCGGATCAGTTCCGTGAACCACGGTCCGTGGCTCTCCTTCACCACCCAATTCCCCACCCGCCTTACCAGAGCTTTTGATGATCGCTTCAGCACCGAGCCTGGTGTTCGCAGAGCATCTTCCACCTGTTCCAAGGAAATTCCTGCGGCCAAATAAACGCACCGCCCCGGCTGCCGGTGCACTCGGATGCTTTCATCACATGGCAAAGGATTCATTGTGCCTCAATGCTTCCCCGATATCCCGCTGAGGTCCGAGAGGCGTCCCTTCACCTCATAAATCCGGCTCAGCCACTCCGGCAAGGCTTCCACGCCATAGCCTTCGCAAATGGGTTTGAAATAATCCAGCGGCAGCCCGTTCTTTTGAATCGAACGGCGCAACCGAAGCAAATTGCGCGCCCGCAACAGCGGCGACAAATGGGGACGGCGCACCGCGTTGTCAAAATCTATCAGCCAGGGGCCTCCCTCGCCCGTCAGGATGTTTTTGATCTGTAAATCCGCATGCCACACGTGCAGGTCATGCATGCGGCGGATCAGCCTGCCGCACTGAAACAATGTTTCCTCCGGGGCTTCCGGACCGCGCGCGAGGAACTCATACAAATTCACTGCGGGTAACGCCTCGGTGGCAATGGCGCCGCGCACCAATACCCCGCTGCGCTTCCAGCACACCCCCAACAGCCGCGGCACGGACAGACCCGCCTGCTGCATGCGCAGGTGCAGCCCGAATTCCCGCAAGGGCCGGTTCACCAGAATAAACGAGTCTTCCAGAAAAAAACGGGCCAGCCCCCCGCGGGCATACCGCCGGACGATTCCGTGTCCGCCGGGATACGCAAAACGGTATACCGTGCCCCGGCCCGCATCCGAAACAGGTTCACATCCCGTTCCGTCCACCAGCGCCTTTGCGACGGTTTCCGTCTGTTCCTCCCAGGCCCAAACCGTCCTGCCCTGAAGCGACATTTTTGTAAACCCAATATACACGTAAAGACACCTCTACGATGCTGTAATGGAAATATTATACGCGCATGGGCGTGCCAAACACACATAATGGGACCTGTAAAAACGTACAATATGCTTTCTTCTTGCTTCGTACTGCTATTGGTTATTGGATTTCTGTATATTTTTTATACATGAGAAGGAACCACCGATAGGCGGCGATAAACACGGATGAAGATATCGGAACAAATTCCGGTGCAACTTTCCTGCGTTCATCTCCGCCTCCTTCACGCCTCTGCGTTGAGTTCCGGCTTCATACTCACACCTCACGCCTTCCTTTGGTTGGGGCTCTGCCACCCTGGGTATTTTGTGGTAAAAAATCAATCCACGCAGAAGCCGTCCTCGCCAGCGATACAGGGGTGGTATCCGGGGGATCGGAAGAGTTGGATGGCGCGGAGGAGTTCGCTCATGGAGATGCGCCAGTCGGGGGGGTAGTAGTCGCTGGCGTGGAGAGCACAGTCTGCCTTCGTTCCATACAGCGCCGTCATTCCCGCGCAGGCGGGAATCCAGGATTCACAGTATTTTTCCACTTGATTCTCACAACACACCGTCATTCCCGCGCAGGCGGGAATCCAGGATTCACAGTATTTTTCCACTTGATT
>CAYXPO010000521.1:0-4054 GCA_964466925.1 uncultured Nitrospirales bacterium | reverse complement strand
CGCGGCGCTGCGTTTCCCACAGGGCACGGCGCTAGGCGCGGGAGAAACGCTGACACCGTGCCGCACATATGCATCATGGTTTTTGCCCCGTGGCGGTGCGCAAGGTCGAATATGGCCTTGTACTTGGGCGCAAAGAGGCGATCAAACGTGCCGAGGCTGATGAGCGGGCCCTGCTGGTTTCCCAAATCCTCCCCGACGTGGAGGATGTCAATCAGGCCCCCTGCGGCTTTGAGCATGGCTTCGTGCAACTCAAAATAAAACCGGAACCGGGCCTCCATGATCTCCAGGAAGGCCTCGTTTTCCGTCAGGAGATCCTCGAGCACTTGTTCAATGCCGCGCATACGTCCTATGGTATTGATGAAATCCATGTCACCCGCGGACCCGATGCAGATGGCAAACGTTCCCCCTAGCGCCTCGCACTGGCGGCGGATGCTGGAAAAATCGAACCAGGAGAGGCGTGGAAAGTGGCTTCGGTCCAGATCTTCCACCCGTGTGACCCCCGCATACGGCAAGTAGACCGGTTCCAGGTAGGTGCCGCCTTCATAGGGTTTCCGGCCGTACCGTTCTCCCCAAAAGCCTTCGACGCTTCCATCGGGCCAGGTTTTCAGTTCCGGCCCGCAATATAAGGGTTGCACATAGCGGAAATCATCGCCCAGCACCAGAAGCAACTGCTCTTCGTTTGCGAGGGAAAAGTATTCCATTAACGCACGATTGATCTCCGGCGTTCCTTCATGCTTGACGGGAATTCGGTCATATCCGGTTTTGGCCACTGCACCGAGCACTCGTTCGCGAGATGTCATGTGAACCGTCTCCTGTTACGCATGTTTCCCTGCAAAAAACCGCGTTATTCTATGAAAGGAGGCACTTTGTGTCAAAATAAGGGATTGTGTCGGACACGCGCCTCTATGTCATGTGTTGATTGCAGCTTGGCGTGAATGGTGCGTTTGCTATATGCTGGAATTGATGAAGTTGTTATTCCTCTAAAGTAACGTATTGACGCGAAAGGATGGAGAGTGGACATGCCTCTTTCCGGTAAAACGGCGATTGTACCGGGGGCATGTTCCGGTATAGGCCGGGCCATGGCGCGTTTTTCAGAAAAAGGAAATGACAATGCTCAAATCCATTTGTATCCATGTAGTGTTTGTTTCCACATGCTTGTTGTATATGGGGGCCGCACAAAGCGGCTCCGGGGAGGCGCCCATGTCTGATATCTCAACTCCAATGGCGGGGCTGAACGCCTTGCCGCTCCTGTCGGATATGCGAACCCGCTCCATCTCGGCGGAAAATCCAACAGGGGAAAAAGGAAAGGGTGGAATGGCCATCCCGAACCCCGCCGAACCGAAACCCGCGGCGGCGGCGCGGGCGGCGGATGACTTGGGCCAGGGATGGAAAGTAAGGCCCTTCCTTCGTATAAACGCCGGGGAGACGGCCACGCTCATGGAGGTTGACGGACCGGGAATTATCCAGCACATTTGGATGGTTGAGGGCTTGAAGCGGGCGCACATCCTGCGGTTTTATTGGGATAATGAAGAAACCCCTTCCATAGAGGTCCCCGCGCCGGATTTTTTTGCGGTGGGCCATGAGCGATTCGCGCGCGTGAACTCGATGGCCGTGATTGTGAACCCGCAAAATGCCATGAATTGCTACTGGCCCATGCCCTTCCGCAAACACGTCAAGATCACCTTCAGCAATGAAGCCAGTGAGGATTTGCAACTGCTCGCTTACCAGATCACGTACGCGGAAACCGCCGTTCCGGACAATGCCGCCTATTTTCACGCACAATGGCGGCGCGCACGGACCAAAGAGAATAACCCCTATGTAATTCTGGATGGTGTGAAAGGAAAGGGGCGCTATGTTGGGACGTTTCTGGCTTGGACACAATTCCAAAAGGGGTGGTTCGGGGAAGGAGAAATCAAATTCTATATGGATGGCGACAAGGAATTCCCCACCCTTTGCGGGACGGGAACCGAGGATTACTTTTGCGGGAGCTATGGTTTTGCGGAGCCCTACACCACTGCCTATGCGGGGACAACACTGCCCGCCAACGAAAATGATTCCCCCCCCAATTTCTGGAGCTTATACCGCTGGCACATTCAAGACCCCATTTGCTACGACCGCGAGTTGCGCGTCACCATTCAGGCCCTGGGATGGGGAAAAGACGGGAAGTACCTGAAGTTGTCCGACGATATCGCTTCCGTGGCGTATTGGTACCAAGCCGAGCCGCATGCACCGTTTCCGGTGTTGCCGCCACTCGAGGAGCGCCTCCCTGTCAGTGGCTCAAAATGAATGCACCGGAGGCCATCATGGAGACGCCGGAAAATCCTTCCGCAGCGGTTGAAATAGCGGATTCATGGTAGTTTTTGCACCAACAACGTGGCGGTTTTGTAAATGCCGGTAAAAGGGGCGTATCATGAAACCGGCCCGCGCGGGATGGAGCGGGCGGGACGGTTCATGTGGATTGTCGGCAACCCAAAGGATGATTTGACGCGTGTCCAGGGACAAATCGAGGACCAAAGCACAACTCCAAAGCGAACTTGCTGAAGCCCACAGGCGAAACGCCGAACTTGAAAAAGCCGCGCTCGCGGTTCAACAGGAACGGCAGCATGTGCGGCGCCTGCGTCAGGTAATGGAATCCATTCGGGGGGTCATCCGTCTCATTGCCCCCGGGGAAGAATTTAATAGCTGTTTGCAGGACATCTGTGAGCGGCTTGTCCAATCGTCCGGGTGCCGCGCGGCGTGGATTGCGCTTTTGGATGAACAGGGGCAGCTTCAAAAAGCCGCCGCATCCATCAACGGCCGCGCGCCCATGGGAGCCTCCCCGGAGGCATTGCCGGCCTGCGCCCAACGGGCCGTGCAGCATCCTGACCGCGTATTCGTGGAGTACGAGTTGGGAACGGGGCCGCAAGGCCCGCAACAAGACTGCCATGAAGACCAGGAAACCTTGTGTATTCGCCTGGAGCATGAGGGCAACGTATTGGGGATGCTTATCCTTTCCGTGCCCATTGAAGTGGTCATGGATAAAGAGTTGCTCGGACTGTTTCTGGAATTGGCCCAGGGCTTGGAGGCCGCGCTTGATGCCCTTCGGGAGCGGACGTCCGCACAGGAAGCCGTGCATACCCTGCGGCGCTTCGAGACCCTCCATCGCATTCTGGATATTTTAATGAATACGGCGGACGACACCGCGTATGAAGAGATTCTCAAAGTTCTCCTGGAGAAGACATGCAGTAAACACGGTGTATTTGGATATCTGGATGAAGACGGCGCGTTGGTTCTTCCCGTCACGGGCGAAACGGCTGGCAAGGGATCCGTGGAGTCCCCGCAAGTCAATGTTTTCCCGCCTCACACCTGGGGGAACACGGCGGGCGCCCGCGCGCTCCGGGAAAAACAGCTTATATGTTCCAATGAACCTTCCGGGAACGCCCCTTCGTCCTGCATGCCCATTTACCGGCAAATTTCAGTCCCGGTGTTTTGCAACGACAAGGTCCTCGCGCTGATTCAGGTGGCCAATAAAGAGGCGGATTATTCCCCCGGCGATGCCGCGTTCCTGGAGGATATCGCCGGCGCCATGGCACCGGCATTGGAAAAACGGCTTTTCCAGCAACGGCAGGCGCGCACACAGCAGCATGCGGAAGAGACGCTGCAAAACACGTGCCGGGAATTGGAGTCGCGCCTGCGGCAGGCAACCCAAGAAATAACGCAAAGCTCTTCCCGCCTTGAGGAAGCCGTCGCGGCGCGGGAAGCCGCCGAGATCAGAAGCCAACGGATCGGCGCGGCGGCGTCCGCGGTTGGAACCTTGTTGCAGGAATTGCCGAAATGCGGCGGGGAAGAGGAGATTGCCTGCGCTTTTTTAACCGTGGCGCAGCAGTTGACCGGCAGCGCGTTCGGGTATTTCGGCAATGCGAATTCCTCCGGACGTTTCGATATCATTGCCACGGCCAATCCGGCAATGTACCCGGGAGGGGCCGTCAAACCGGAAACCGTGCGCATGAAAGATGTGGCTGTCCGGGGGGTATGGGGCGAGGTGCTGCGGGATGGACACTCCCATATTGTCAAC